>DATLZL010000527.1:0-7142 GCA_035574035.1 Binatia bacterium
GGCCCGCACCACCTCGCGCACGGCCCGCGCGACGGGCTCGGAGCTGCCCGCCAGCATCACGCCGAGCGTGTCGAGCGCGGCGCGGCGCACGTGGGCGAGCGCCGGGCGGGGACAGTCGTCGAGGCTCGTCTTGACGACGAACTCGGCGAGGCGGGCGGCCGCGGTCACGCCCGGACAGTAGCGCGGCCGCCGCCCGGCCGCAAGCGGCGGTCGCCGGAGCCGGGGCCGGCGGACCCGTGCGCCGATCCCTACGTCGCGTCGTGGAAGATCACGCCGAGGGTGTACCGGGTGCCGGCCGTCACGCGGCTCACGCCATGACGCATGATCGCGCGGAAGGGGCCCCGCCGACCGGCCACCGGCCGCTCCCGGGTGGCGAACAGGACGGCTTCCCCCTGTTCGGGGTTCACCACGTCGGCGCGTGACTGCGCGCGCGGCCGCTGCTCGACCAGCAGGAACTCGCCCCCCTGGTACTCGTGGCGCGCCGAGAGAAAGCACGTCACCTGCAACGGGAAGGCGACCGGACCGTAGACGTCCTGGTGGAGGCAGTTGTAGCCGCCGGCCTCGTACCGCAGCAGGAGCGGCGTGGGCCGCGTCTGGCCGGCCCGCCGGCAGCGGGCGAGCAGGCCGTCCAGGTCGTCGGGAAAGCGCAGGCGGGTGCCGAGCTCGGCCTGCCAGCGGTTGGCGACGTTCGCCAGCGGCGGGTAGAGGCGGCGGCGCAGGTCGGCCACGGGCGGCGGCAGGGGGTAGGCGAAGTACTTGTACTCGCCGACGCCGAACCGGTAGCGCGCCATGTCGATGCGGGCGCGGAAGTGCCGGTCGTCGGTGTAGAGCGCGATCAGGGCGGCGCACTCCTCGGGGGTGAGCAGGGGCGGGGTGCGGGCCCAGCCCCAGGCGTCCAGGTCGCGCCCGAGGGCCGCCCAGTCGAGCGCGGCCACGCGGTCGGCGATGCCCACGCCCTGATCCTACCGCCTGCACGTGATTTGCAATCCAGGGGAGTCTGAGGGGGGACCGTCGCGGGTCCCCCCTCAGTCAGACGATGCCGTGGGGGCACGGGCGGGCGATGAACGGCGAACCTCTGAGGGGGGACCGTCGCGGGTCCCCGGAAAGGAGAAGCTATGGCTCGAAAGTACGGACGCCGAGCATCGAAGTCGGTCGAGCGCGCCATGCACAAGATGAAGCGCGGCAAGCTGGCGAGCGGCAAGAGCGGCAAGAAGGTGCGCAGCCGCAAGCAGGCCATCGCCATCGGCCTCAGCGAAGCACGCCGCCGGGGGGCCAAGGTTCCCCCGCGGCCGGGGCGCCGCCGGCGGAAGACGACGAAGTAGCCGCGTAGCCGCGCGACCCTAGCGGACGAACCCCAGCAGCCGGGGGAGCCAGAGCACGGTCTCGGGGACGAAGGCCACGATCAGCAGCACGGCGAGGATGGCGGCCACGAACGGGGCCAGCGGCCGAACGAGCCGCTCCATGGGCAGGCCGCTGATGGCCATGCCCACGAAGAGGCAGAGCCCGACCGGCGGCGTGACGTGGCCGATGGCCGAGGCGATGACGCAGACCATCCCGAAGTGGATGGGGTGGATCCCGAGCGCCTGGGCGCCGGGCAGGAGCACCGGAACCGTGACCAGGATGATCTCCGACGGCGTCAGGAACGTGCCCAGCAAGACGTAGAGCACGATCACGAAGGCCATGAACAGCCACCAGGTCGGCGCCACCGTGCTGATCGCTTCCGCGACGCGGAACGGGAACTTCGAGTAGGTGAGCACCCAGCCGAAGGCGCCGACCAAACCGATGATCAGGCCGATGACGCCGGAGAGCCGGGCGGAGTCGGCGAAGATGCCGGGCAGCTCCCGCCAGCCGAGCTCCCGGTAGACGAGCGGCGGGACGAGCAGCGCGTACACCACCGCCACCGCCGCCGCCTCGGTCGGGGTGAACAGGCCGGCGACGATCCCGCCCATGATGATCACCGGGATCATGAGCCCGGGCAGGGCGTGCCGCCCGGCCGCCAGCAGCCGGCCCATGGTCGGGGCCGGCTCCCGCGGATAGTTGCGGCGGCGCGCGATGACGAAGGTTGGCACCGCCATGCCCAGCGCGACCAGCAGGCCGGGCAGGTAGCCGCCGGCAAAGATCGCCGCCACCGACTCGTCGGCCATCCAGGCGTAGATCACCGCCACGATCGAGGGCGGGATGATCGGGGCGAGGACTGCGGTGCAGATGGTGAGCGCGGTGGCGAAGTCCTTGTCGTACCCCTTGCGAACCATCTGGGGGATCAGGAACGTCCCCAGGGCGGAGACGTCGGCGACGGCCGAGCCCGAGATGCCCCCGAACAGCAGGCTGTCCATGATGTTGACGTAGGCCAGGCCGCCGCGGAAACGGCCGACGATCACGGTGGCCAGGTCGATGATCGCCCGCGCCACCCCGCTCCGGGCCGCGATGTTGCCGGCCAGGATGAAGAGCGGCGCGGCCAGGATGATGAACGAGTCGCTCAGCAGGCCCACGAACCGGGTCGGGATCACGATCGGGTCGAGCGCCGGGTAGGCCAGGGCCGCGGCCAGCGTGCCGACGCCGAGCGCGAGGCTGATCGGCATGCCGAGCAGCACGAAGACGACGAAGACGATCAGGAGCGTTTCCGCCACAGCTCGCGCAGCGCGGTGCCGAGGTCCCGGGCCATCGGAATCAGGATCAGCGCCGCCCCCACCGGCACCGCGGCGAAGACCCAGCCCAGCGGCAGGCCCAGGCCGGGACTGGTCTGCAGCTGAGCGTTGGGGACCAGCACCACGGAGGAGCGGATCAGCGACACGAACAGCGCCATGCCGGTCGCCGTCGTCACCACCCGGGCCGCGGCCCGGCCGCGGGGGCCCAGGCGGGCCACGAAGTAGTCGAGCGCCGTGTGCTCCCCGCGGTGCATGGCGGCCGCCGCGCCGATCATCACCAGCCAGACGAAGAGGTAGCGCGGCACCTCCTCCAGGCCCTCGATGCCGGTGCGGAAGGCATAGCGGAGGACGACCTGCAGGAAGATCGCGGCCGTGATGAGCGCCAGGACCAGGCCGCCGAGCAGGCCGAGGCCGTCGAACAGACGGTCGCCCGGACGGCCGCGGGGTCGGCCGGAGGGGCCCGGCTCGGCGCCGGCCACGCTACTTCAGGCTCAGGATGTGGTCCACCACCCGGCGGGCGTCCTTGCCGGCCGGCGTGGCGAAGAAGTCCTCGTACACGCCCCGCGTCGCCTCCCGGAACGGGGTCGGGTCGGGCTTGGTGATGGTGACGCCCTTGGCCCGGACCTGGTCCTGGATCGTCCGGTCCTCGTCGAGGATGAAGGCGCGGTTGAACTGCTCGGCGTGCCGGGCGGCGTCCAGGATCGCCTTCTGCGTGGCGGCGTCCTGCTTGGCCCACGACGCCTTGGACATGACGAGCGCCACGCACTGGTGGGTGTGGCGCACGTCGGCGACGTACTTCACGATGTCGTAGAACTTGTTGTGATAGAAGGTGTTCACCCCGCCCTCGGCGAAGTCGATGACCCGCGTCTGCAGCGCCGTGGCCACCTCGGGGAAGGCGATCGGGGTCGGGATCATCCCGAGGGCCTTGAACGTCGCCACCAGGATCTTGTCCTCCTGCACCCGGACCTTGCGGCCCTTGACATCGGCGATCCCGTGGATCGGGTAGTGACCGTAGATGCCCCGGTAACCGGCGGCGAAGAAGGCGATGAGCTTGAACCCCCGGCGGTCGAGCACCGGCTCGTAGTACGTGCGTAGAACGTCGCTGCCGTCCAGCGCCGCGTAGACGTGCTGGTAGTCACGGAAGATGTAGGGCAGCTGGAAGACCGACATCTCGGGCACCAGCGTCGACAGCGGCGCGGTCGTGATGGGCCCGAAGTCGACCGTGCCGAGCTGGATGTTCTGGGCGACTTCCCGCTCGCCGCCCAGGGCACCGGAATGGTGGTGGATGATCTTGACCTTCCCGCCCGTCAGCGCGGCCACCTTGTCGGCGAACTGCTGGGCGGCCTGGGTGGTGCCGTGCTTGGGCGGGTTCACGTTGCCCATTACCAGCTCCCGGGTCTGACCGGCGGCCGGCACGGCGGCGGCGATCGCCGCCAGGGTCACGAGCGCACACACGAAGGTCCGTCGCATGCAGGGCCTCCCTCCGCCGGCGGGGCCGGCGCTCATCGGTACGCGTCCGGAGCCTGCTTCACGGTACGCCAGAACTCGGGGTCGTGGCTCGGAAAGACCCGGGCGCCGGTGAGCCGCGCCAGGGTCTTGAGCCGTTTGATGGCGTGGGCGGCGAGCGCGGGGTTCCAGACGACGCCGGGCACCTGCTCGCGGTCCAGGTGCTCCTGCCAGTAGCAGGCATCACCGGTCAGGATCACCGGGCCGCTCTCCGGCAACTCCACCCACAGCGACTGGTGGCCGGGGGTGTGGCCGTCGGTCCGGAGCGCGGTCACCCCCGGGAGTAGCTCCGCGTCCCCGTCCAGCAAGCGCCACCGGGCCCCGGGCAGGTCGTAGTTCTTGCGGTAGTAGAACCGGGCGAAGAAGTCGGCCGGGTAGTGGGCGCAGGCGTACTCGTCGCGCTGCACGCAGAGCTCGGACCGGGCGGCGAAGAACTCGGCGCCCCCGGCGTGGTCGTAATGCAGGTGCGAGAGCACGACCAGGTCCACGTCGCCGGCCTGCAGCCCGACCGAGTCCAGCCGGTGGACGAGCAGGTCGGCCTCGGTGAAGCGGGCCAGGGGGTCGGTACGGAGGAGCCCGGGCACGGCACGGGGGGACACCCCGGTGTCGAAGAGCACGACGGCGTCGGAGGTCCTGACCAGCCAGCAGGTGATCGGGATCTGCACCTTCTCGCCCGAGAACTCGCCGTAGAAGAGCAGGGCGCGCTCGGCGCCCATGAACCCGTTCTGCAGCGCGTAGAGGGCCTGGACCGGCACGGCCGGGATCATAGCACCGGTGGCGGGCGGGGTGACCGGGCCGCGCCGGCGCCTGGAGTAGAATCGGCCCCACACGCGCCGGGGCGGGGGAACCATGGACTTCGCGCTCACCGAGCAACAGGAGCTGATCCGCAAGGAAGTCGCGGCGCTGGCCCGCTCGTTCCCGCCGGAGTACTGGCTCGACAAGGACCGTCGGGGGGAGTACCCGTGGGAGTTCGTCAAGGCCTTCGCCGCCGGCGGCTGGCTCGGCATCATCGTGCCCGAGACCTACGGCGGCTCCGGGCTCGGGGTGACCGAGGCCGCCATCCTCCTGCGCGAGATCTGCGCCGCCGGGGCGGGGACGACCGGCGCCTCGCCCATCCACTTCTACGTGTTCCCGCCCATGCCGGTCATCAAGCACGGCAGCGAGGCGCTGAAGCAGCGCGTACTGCCGGCCATCGCCCGCGGCGACATCGTGATGTCCTTCGGCGTCACCGAGCCCAACGCCGGTACCGACACCTCGCGCATCGAGACCCGGGCCGAGCGTCGGGGCCGGGGCTTCGTCGTCAACGGGCGGAAGGTCTGGAACACCAACGCCCGCCAGGCCACCCACATCCTGCTGCTGGCCCGGACGGCGCCGCGCGAGCCCTCGCGGCCCCTCGACGGCCTCACGCTCTTCTTCACCCCGTTCGACCGCGAGCGGATCACCGTGCGCGAGATCGAGAAGATGGGCCGGCACGCGGTGGACTCGAACGAGATCTTCATCGACGGCCTGGAGGTCCCGGAGACCGACGTGGTGGGCGAGGTGGGCCGCGGCTTCTACCACCTCCTCGACTCCCTGAACCCGGAGCGCATCCTCACCGCCATCGAGGCGGTCGGCATCGGGCGGGCGGCGCTGGACCGGGCGGCGGCTTACGCTCGCGAGCGGGTCGTGTTCGGCCGGCCGATCGGGCAGAACCAGGCCGTCGCCCACCCGCTAGCCCTGGCCTGGGCCAAGCTGGAGAGCGCCGAGCTCCTGACGATGAAGGCGGCCTGGCTGTACGACCACGGCCGGCCGTGCGGGGCCGAGGCCAACGCGGCCAAGGTGCTGGCGGCCGAGGCCGGCTTCGAGGCCTGCGACGTCGCCGTGCAGACCCACGGCGGCTACGGCTACGCCCGGGAGTTCCACGTCGAGCGGCTGTTCCGCGAGGTCCGGCTCTACAAGATCGCGCCCATCTCGCAGCAGATGGCGCTCAACTACCTGGCCGAGCGGGTGCTCGGCCTGCCGAAGTCGTACTAGGTCGGCCGGTTCCCGAGTGCAGGCGGGGTCGGGGCCGACGAATCGCGACGGCCGCCGGGTCGTCTCACACGTGCCGTGCTGAGTCGTCGAGGCCGTCGCTGGGCGCTCGCCGCCGCGGCGGCGACGGTGCTGGCGGGCCTGGCCGTGGCGCTCTGGTCCATCGGCGAAGAGCGCCGGCTGGGCCGGCTGGTGGCGTCGCTCGTGCGCGCGCGGACCGGCCTGTCCATCACCGTGGGCGCCGCCTCCGCCACCGGGGACGGGCTGGTTCTCCACGACGTCCGGCTGGGCGCCGCGCCGGGGCTCCCGGTGGACGGGCAGGCGCAGCGGGTCGAGGTGAGCGGGGGATGGCTGCCGCTCGTCACCCCGCGCGCCGGCCCCGTCTCCATCCGGGCCGTCGCCGCCCGGCTCACGGCCGCCGTCGGAGAGGGCCCGACCCCGGCGACGTCCGAGGTTCTGGACGCGTTGCGCGCGATCCTGGGCCCCTGGCTCGCGTGGCCGGGAGGGCTCGCCTTCCGCATGGAGGGGGCCGAGGTGCGGTTCGGCGGGCGGCCGTGGATCGTGGACATGAGCGCCGACAAGGACGCAGCACGCCTGAACCTCGTAGCGGCCTTCGCTCCGTTGGATGAAGGGGGCGGGGTCGCCGCCGGTACGACCGGGCACCGGATGGTGATCGAGGCCGTCGGGCGCGCGGCGGCGGACGCCGGCCTCGACGTGTCCCGCTTCGCGATGCAGGCGGGACCGGACGTTCACCTGCAGGGCACGGCGGCGCTCCGGTGGAGCGGTGGAGGTCCCGGTCTGAGCGCCGAGGCCGAGGGCCGCGTCGCCGGCAGCCGCCTGGCGGGTCGCGCCGCCTGGACCGACGACGGGTTCGTGATCGACTCGGCGCTGTCCGGGGTCGACCTGACGGACCTCGGCGCCCGGCTCGGCGTGGTGGTGCCCGCGCGGTTGCAGGCGCGGCAGGTGCGGGTGCGCTGGGAG
>DATLZL010000528.1:0-3871 GCA_035574035.1 Binatia bacterium
CCCCGGGGCGCGCCGGCGGAAACAGCCGGGCCAGCACCACCGGCATCGCGCGCCCGATGGCGGGCACCACCAGCAGGGCGCGCCAGCGGCGCGGCGGGGCGAGCTCGGCCAGGGCGGCGAGCTCGAGGAGGAGGAGCAGGATCAGGCCCAGGGCGCCGAAGGCGCCGATGCGGCTGTCGCGCATGATGGCCAGCCGGTGGGCGGCGTCGCGGCCCCCGGTCGCGTCCAGACAGTCGGCCAGGCCGTCCAGGTGCAGGCCGCCGGTCAGCACCTTCCAGGCGGTGAGGGTCAGCAGGGCGGCCAGCAGCGGTGGAAACACCCGGCTCGCCAACTGATCGACGCCGATCAGGACGGCGCCGAGGCCCAGCCCCACCACCGGAAACCAGGCCGCCCCGGCGCCCGGGCCGCGGGCGGCAACCGCTCCCCGGCCGCCCACGGGCAGGATGGTCAGGTACCGGACGGCCTCGACGAGACCGTGCACGGCCGGCAGCGTAGCATGCTAGGCTCTTGACGCCCGGCGTCGGACGGCGCACCCTGAGATTGACGGCAAGCCCCAGCGCCCGGCCCAGCCGTTCGACAACCACTTTCGAACCCGACGAGGATGCGTCATGAGCGTGACCAGTGCGGTCGAGAAGTGGGTGGAAGAAGCGGCTGCGCTCACCCGGCCCTCGCGCGTCGTCTGGGCCGACGGCTCCAAGGCCGAGTACGACGGCCTGATCGAGACGATGCTGCGGGACGGCACGCTGGTGGCGCTCAACTCGCGGACGTACCCCAACTGCTACCTGCACCGCAGCCATCCCCAGGATGTCGCCCGCACCGAGCAGCTCACGTTCATCTGCACGCCCGATCGCGACACCGCCGGCCCCACCAACAACTGGATGCCGCCGCCCGAGGCCAAGACCCGGGCCGGCGCCTGGCTGCGGGGAGCCATGCGCGGGCGGACGATGTGGGCGATCCCGTACCTGATGGGCCCGGCCGGCTCGCCGATGAGCCGGGCCGGGGTCATGGTCACCGACAGCCCCTACGTGGTGGCCAGCATGCACATCATGACGCGCGTGGGCCAGGTCGCCTTCCAGCACATGCGCGACGAGGCCGACTTCGTGGCCGGCCTGCACTCGCTGGGCGACCTCTCCCCCGAACGCCGGCTGATCCTGCACTTCCCCCAGGAGCGGCTCATCTGGAGCGTGGGGTCGGGGTACGGCGGCAACGCGCTGCTCGGCAAGAAGTGCCACGCCCTGCGCATCGCCTCCTGGCAGGCCCGGCAGGAGGGCTGGCTGGCCGAGCACATGCTGATCATCGGCGTCGAGGACCCCGAGGGCCGGGTGACCTACCTCGCGGCGGCGATGCCGAGCGCGTCGGGCAAGACGAACCTGGCCATGGTGGTCTCGGCGCTGCCGGGCTGGCGGGTGTGGACGGTCGGGGATGACATCGCCTGGATGTGGGTGGACGAGCAGGGACAGCTGCGGGCGATGAACCCCGAGCGTGGGTTCTTCGGCGTCGCGCCCAACACGAGCCCGAAGACCAACCCGAACGCCACCCGGATGGTGCGGGCCAACACCATCTTCACGAACGTGGCGCTGACGCCGGACGGCGAGCCGTGGTGGGAGGGGCTGACGGACGAGCCGCCGCCGGGCCTGCTCGACTGGCAGGGTCGGCCCTGGGACCCGGCCCGGGGCCCGGCCGCCCACCCGAACTCCCGCTTCACCGTCCTCGCCTCGCAGTGCCCGTCGATCGCGCCCAACTGGGAAGACCCGCAAGGCGTCCCGATCTCCGGCCTGATCTTCGGCTCCCGGCGCTCGGCGGTGATCCCGCTGGTCTTCCAGGCCTTCGACTGGTCGCACGGCGTGTTTCTGGGCTCGGCGATGAGCACGGAGACCACGGCGGCCATCACCGGTCAGGTGGGCGTGGTGCGCCGCGACCCGATGGCCATGCTGCCGTTCTGCGGCTACAACATGGCCGACTACTTCGGCCACTGGCTGGCGATCGGCCGCCGCCTCACCCGCCCGCCCGGCATCTTCCGCGTCAACTGGTTCCGGCGCGGGCCCGACGGCCGCTTCCTGTGGCCGGGCTTCGGCGAGAACGTGCGGGTGTTGAAGTGGATCGTCGAGCGCCTGCGCGGGCAGGCCGGGGCCGCCGAGACGCCCGTCGGGTGGATCCCGACCCGCGACGCGCTGGATCTGTCCGGGCTCAACCTCCGGCCCGACCAGCTGGCGGAGGCGCTCCGGGTCGACGCCGGCGAGTGGCTGGCGGCGCTCGACGACCTCGGACAGTTCTACGCGCAGTTCGGCGGTCGGCTGCCGGAGCCGATCGCGCGCACGCTCGCCGACACGCGCCGCCGGTTCGGCGGCTGATCCCGCCCGCGTCCTAGACGCGGCGCACGACGCTCGCCACCGTCTGGCAGAGGTCCCAGGGGTCGATCGGCTTCCGGAGATGGGCCTGGAAGCCGGCGGCCAGCGTCCGGTGCGGGCCGTGCTCGTCGCCGTGGGCGGTGATGGCCACGATCGGGATGCCGGCCTCCTGGCCGGCCGGGAGTCGCCGGATCTGCTCGACCAGCCAGTAGCCGTCGCGCTCCGGCATGGCGATGTCGGCGACGACGACGTCGGGCAGCACCCGGCGCAGGGCCCGCCGCGCGCCGCGGGCCGACGAGGTCACCGTCACCAGCGCCCCGCAGTACTCCAGGATCATCCTCAGCAAGGCGCGCGAGTCACGGTCGTCGTCCACGACCAGCACGTGGACACCGGTCAGCGCATCGGCCGGTAACTGGTCACGTCGCCCCATCACGCGTTCCTGACCGGGGCCGGCCCCGCCGGTCCCGGCCCACGAGACACCGCCCACGCGGCCCGGACCGCGCCCCTCACGCGATCTGGACCAGGCTGGACACCAGCCGGCAAAGCTCCCACGGGTCGACCGGCGCCGTCACGTGGGCTCGAAGCCCGCCGACCGAACCGCCTCCACGGTGGCCCGGCGGTCGGACGGGGCGACGGCCACCGGCGGCACGACGCCGCCGTCCTCGGGTTTGAGCGCCCGCACGCGGCGCACCAGCTCCTGGCCCCGCCGGGGATCGGTGACCTCCACCACCAGGACGTTGGCCTTGACCACCCGCAGCACGCCGAGCACCTCGGCCGGGCTGGCCGCCGGCGTGACCAGCGCGCCGCAGTAGCGCAGGACGGCCGACAGCGTGCGCCGCATCTCGCCGTCGGCGGCGACCACCAGCGCGTGGACGCCGTGGAGCGAGTCGACCGAGTAGAATCCGCCCCGCGCCATATCCGCCGTCTCCCCCGGGCCATCCGGCGGCCACGGCCGCTACACCGGGTACACCCCGTTCCGGCGGTCGGGGAACGCCTGCTGCTTGCTCTCCGCGTAGGCCAGCCGCTTGATCAGCTCCGCCCGCAGGGCCGAGCCGGGGACGATGTCGTCGATCAGCATCTCCGAGGCCAGCTTGTAGATGTCGACGTCCCGCGCGTACTCCTCGCGCTTCTGGCGCACGAAGGCCGCCCGCTCGCTCTCCGGCAGCTCCATGATCCGGTTGTAGTAGACGGCGTTGACCGCCGGCTCCGGTCCCATGATGGCCACCTGCCCCTGGGGCAGGCTGAGCGTGGCGTCGGGCTCGAAGGCCGGCCCGCTCATCGCGTAGAGGCCCGCACCGTAGCACTTGCGGACGACGACGCAGATCTTCGGCACCGTGGCCTGCGAGGTGGCGAAGATCATCTTGGCGCCATGGCGGATGATCCCGGCCCGCTCGACCCGGGTACCGACCATGAAGCCGGCGATGTCGGCCAGGTACACCAGCGGCACGTTGAAAGCGTTGCACAGCCAGATGAAGCGGGCGGCCTTGTCGGCGGAGTCGACGAACAGCACGCCGCCCCGCACC
>DATLZL010000529.1:0-3368 GCA_035574035.1 Binatia bacterium
AGCCCGTCCCGGCCGCCGCCGGGCCAGCAGGTCGGCCAGCGTGCCGTAGATGCCGGCCGGCAGGAAGATGATGAAGATCATCAGCAGCAGGCCGTAGATCGTCTCCGCCATGCCGATGAGCTTCACCCCGAACACCACGCGCAGGTACTCGCTGAGCGCGATGGTCAGCGCGGTGCCCACGGTCGGCCCCAGCAGGGCGTACATGCCGCCCAGGACCACCGCGAACACGATACGCAGCGAGACGCCGATGCCGGCCAAGGTCTCGGGGTTCACGTAGGTGATGTACTGGGCGTAGACGACGCCCCCGAAGGCGGTGAGGGCGGCCGAGAGCACGGTGATGCCGAGCTTGAAGCGGGTGACGTGGATGCCCACCGAGGCCGCCGCCGTCTCGTCCTCGCCGATCGCCTCCATGGCCGCCCGGGCCATGGAGCGGTCCAGGCGCGCCCACACCCAGAGCCCGCCGAGCCAGATCAGCAGCGTGGCGTAGTAGAAGATCCGCTTGTCGGGGTGCTGGGCGGCCAGCCACCACGACTGCCCGGCCTCCGGCGCCTTCAGGGTGAGGCCGAGCGAGCCGCCCGTCCAGTCCCGCTCGGCGATGATGAGCAGCCGGACCACCTCGCCCACCGCCAGCGTGACCAGGGCGAAGTAGTGGCCCAGGATGCCGAAGCGCGAGCAGGGGTAGGCGACCACCGCGGCCAGGACGACCGCCAGCGCCACCGCCGCCACCGCCCCCAGCCAGGGCGTCAGACCGTAGAAGTTCCAGAGCAGCGTGGTCGTGTAGGCCCCCACGCCCAGGAAGGCGCCGTGGCCCAGCGAGACCAGGCCGAACCGGCCCATGAGCGACCAGGCGCCGCCGATGAAGGCCCAGATGAAGATCTGGATGACGACGTGCAGCACGTAGGCCTTCATCCCGGCCATGGGCAGCCAGGGAGCGGCCAGCAGGACGAGGAGGATCAGCAGGCCGAGCAGCCGGGGCATCACCGCTCGCGCCGGGCCAGCAGGCCGCCGGGCCGGATGAACATGAGCACGATGAACAGCGCGAAGGCGATCACGTAGCCCATCTCGGTGGACCAGAGGACGCCGCCCACCGAGATGATCTCGCTCAGGATGAAGGCGGCGATGAAGGCGCCGACCATGTTCCCGAGCCCGCCCAGCACGCAGATCATGAACGTGATGGGTCCGAAGGCGGCCCCGAAGTGCGGGTGGACCGAGTACTGGATGGACAGCAGCACCGCCGCCACCCCGGCCATGGCCCCGCCGACGGCCGAGGTCACGATGTAGATGCGCTGCGGGTTGGCGCCCATCAGGGCCATCGCCCCCCGGTCCTGGGAGACGGCCCGGATGGCGGTGCCGATGAACGTCCGGGTCAGGAAGAGGTAGAGCCCGACCATGGCCAGGATGGCCAGCGCGAAGGCCACCAGCCGGGCGAAGGACAGGAACATCCCGCCCACCTCCACCACCGGCAGCGCCAGCCGCACCGAGCGGTGGTCGGTCGTCCAGAGGAAGGTGGCGAAGGACTGGATGAAGAAGAGCAGCCCCCCGGTGGCCAGCAGCTGGTTGATCGGGGGGCTGGCGAGGATCGGCGTGATGATCAGCAGGTGCACGGCCACGCCCAGCCCGAGGCCGAGCGCGACACCGGCCAGGCCGGCCGCCCACACCGGCCAGCCGCCCAGCATGACCAGGAAGTAGACCAGGTACATGCAGACCATGACCAGGTCCACGTAGGCGATCCACACGATGTCCAGCACACCGAAGATCAGGTTGAGCCCGAGCGCCAGCAGGGCCAGCACGCCGCCCAGCAGCAGGCCGTTGACGGCGGCCTCGAGGAGGAAGATGGGGTCGATCACAGGCCCACGTACGCCTTGCGGACGAAGTCCTGCTCGGCGAGCTCGTCGGCGCGGCCCTCCATCTTGATGCGGCCGACCTCCAGCAGGTAGGCGCGGTCCACCAGCTTGAGCACCTGCCGGACGTTCTGCTCGACGATCAGGAGCGTGTAGCCCTCCTCCCGCACCCGCCGGATCAGGTCGAACAGGCGCAGGACCATGACCGGAGCCAGGCCCATCGAGGGCTCGTCGAAGAGGATCAGGCGCGGGCGCGACATGAGCGCGCGGGCGATGGCCAGCATCTGCTGCTCGCCGCCCGAGAGGCTGCCGGCCCGCTGCTGCCGGCGCTCGGCCAGGACCGGGAACAGCGCGTACACGCGCTCCAGGCTCTCCCGGTAGTGGCGGCGCGCCGCCGGCAGGTAGGCGCCCATCTTGAGGTTGTCCTCCACCGTCAGGGCCGGGAACAGCCGCCGGCCCTCGGGGACGTGGGCGATGCCGCGAGCGACCACCTCGTGGGCCGGCCGGCCCGTCACCGCTTGGCCCTCGAAGACGAGCTCGCCGCTGCGGGGGGCGATGACGCCGGAGATGACGCGCAGGAGCGTCGTCTTGCCGGCGCCGTTGGGGCCGACCACCGCCACCGCCTCGCCGGCGGCGACCTGGAGGCTCACGCCCCAGAGCGCGGTGAAGTGGCCGTAGCCGGCCGTCACGTCGTGCAGGACCAGCATGCTCACTCGAGGACCACCTTCTCGCCCAGGTAGGCCTCGATGACGCGCGGGTCCTCGGCCACGTCGCGGGGGCTGCCCTCGGCGATCTTCTCGCCGTGGTCGAGCACCACCACGCGGTCCACCACCCGCATCAGCGTGGCCATGATGTGCTCCACCCACACGACCGTGATCCCAAGTTCGCCGCGCACGCGGCGCAGCAGGTCGGCGGCACTCGCCATCTCGGCCGGGTCCAGGCCCCCCAGGCTCTCGTCGGCCAGGAGCAGGCGGGGGCCGGTGGCCAGCGCCCGGGCCAGTTCGAGCTTCTTGAGCCCGCCGGCGCCCAGCAGCGCGGGCGAGGCGTCGGAATCGGCCGGGAGCCCCACCAGGGCCAGCACCTCGCGCGCCCGGGCCCGGGCCTCGGCCTCGCTGCGGCGCTCGGCCGCCCCGTAGTGGGCGGCCACCGCCACGTTGTCGAGGATCGACAGGCGCCGGAACGGGCGCGGGATCTGGAAGGTGCGGGCCAGGCCCAGGTGGCAGATCCGGTCCGGAGTCAGGCCGGCGATCTCCCGGCCCTGGAAGCGCACCGACCCGGCCGTGGGGGTCAGCGCCCCCGAGATGCAGTTGAAGGCCGTGGTCTTGCCGGACCCGTTGGGGCCGATCAGCCCGAGGATCTCGCCCTCCCGGACCTCGAACGAGACCCCCTGAAGCGCGGTGAACCCCCCGAACCGCTTCGTCAGGCCGGAGACCTGGAGCACGGACAGAGGGGGGCCGAGCCCCCCTCCATCGCTCATCGAGCCGCGAACGGCGACGTGGGCGGCAGCGGCAGGATCGGCTCGCCGCT
>DATLZL010000530.1:0-2166 GCA_035574035.1 Binatia bacterium
GTTTGAAACGCCGGCGCGGCCGGCGGTATGCTCCCGCCACGACCGATGGCCTCCACCGTGTTCGAGGCGTTCATGGCCACGGCGCAGGCGGCGGGGGACCTCGCCTTCCTCTGCGCCCCGCCTGATCCTACCCGCGCCTGGCATCCGGACGGCGCCGAGTTCACCTACGCCGAGACCCGGCAGGCCGTGCTCGACCTGCGCGACCGCTACGCGGCGGCGGGGTACGGCCACGGTCACCGCGTGGCGCTGCTGCTCGAGAACCGCCCCGAGTTCTTCTTCCACTACCTGGCGCTCAACGCGCTCGGCGCCAGCATCGTGCCGGTCAACCCCGACTATCGGCACGACGAGATGCTCTACCAGATGGACCACTCGGAGGCCGACCTGGCCGTGGTCACCACGCGCCGGGTGGCCGACATGGAGGCGGTGGCCGGCGACCGGTCGTCCAAGCCGCTGCCGGTCGTGGAGGCGGAGCGGATGCCGGCGCGGCTGCCGCGGCCCGGGCCGCCACCCCGACGCGGCGCGCCGGGCCTGGACACCGAGACGAGCCTGCTCTACACCTCCGGCACCACCGGTCGGCCGAAGGGCTGCATCCTCACCAACTTCTATTACCTGAACGCCGGGGCCTGGTACCGGGACCTGGGCGGGCGGGTCCAGATCGAGCGCGGGCGCGAGCGGTTCCTGAACCCGCTGCCGCTCTACCACATGAACGCCCAGGCGGTGACCGCCACCTGCGCGATCCTCACCGCGAACTGCCTGGCCCAGCCCGAGCGCTTCAGCCCCACCCGCTGGTGGAAGGACGTCGTCAACGCCCGGGCCACGATCATCCACTACCTGGGGGTCATGCCGCCGCTGCTGCTCAACCAGCCGCCGACGCCGGAGGAGCGCCAGCACCGGGTCAAGTTCGGCATCGGGGCCGGCGTCGAGCCCGAGCTGCACGCCCGGTTCGAGCAGCGCTTCGGCTTTCCGCTGATCGAGGTGTGGGGCATGACCGAGACCGGTCGCATCCTCGCCGACTGCCACGAGCCGCGACAGATCGCGACCCGCGCCTTCGGCCGGCCGTTCGGGGGCTTCGAGGCCCGGGTGGTGGACGACAAGGACCGCGAGGTGCCGCGCGGCACCGAGGGCGAGCTGCTCGTGCGCTGGGGCGGCCCCGAGGGCCCGCGGTACGGGTTCTTCTCCGGCTACCTGAAGAACCCCGGGGCCACCGAGGAGGCCTGGCGCGGCGGCTGGTTCCACACCGGCGACGTCGTCCGGCAGGCCGAGGACGGCATGCTCTACTTCGTGGACCGCAAGAAGAACATCATCCGGCGCTCGGGCGAGAACATCGCCGCCGCCGAGGTGGAGGCGTGCCTGCAGGCCCACGAGGCGGTGGCCCAGGTGGCCGTCCTGGCCGTCCCCGACGAGGTGCGGGAAGAGGAGGTCATGGCCTGCGTGGTGCCCATGCCCGGGGTGAGGGCCGACCGCGCGCTGGCCGAGCGGCTGCAGGCCTGGTGCCTGGAGCGGCTCGCCTACTTCAAGGCGCCGGGCTGGGTGCTCTTCCTCGACCACCTGCCCACCACCGGCACCCAGAAGGTGCAGAAGACGCAGATCTTCCCCCGGGGCGAGGACCCGCGCCGCCGCCCGGGCGCCTTCGACCTCCGGGACGGCAAGAAGCGCCGCTGACGCCGGGCCGCGCTCGCACCGGCGCCGGTGGAGCGTCAGGCGGAAGCGGCGGGGACGGGCGGCAGGCGGTCGCGCAGCCGCCGCCGCACGGCCAGCCAGGCCTTGCCCACGTAGACCAGCAGCACCAGGAAGACGAGCGTCGCTGCCGTGTAGCGCGGCCAGTCGTTGAACCGCCAGCCGAGCCACTCGTTGACGAGCGTCAGCGCGATGACCTGGTGGAGGAAGTAGAGCGCGAGCGCGGTCCGGCCCAGGACCACGAGCCAGGCCAGCCGGCGCCGCCACACCTCCATCACCAGGTACGTCCCGGCCAGGAGCAGGCTCGTCATGCCGGCCACCCACAGCAGGGTCGCCCCGCGGGGCGTCCAGTGGCGGTTCAGCATGAAGTCGCGCCGGAACGAGAGCCGGGGGCTCGTCTGGGCGAGCCAGTCGTAGAGGAAGTAGGCGCTGACGGCCAGCGCGCCCAGCGCGGCGGCCGTCCAGAAGTAGCGGGCCTCGGCCCGCGGC
>DATLZL010000531.1:0-4159 GCA_035574035.1 Binatia bacterium
GCCGGGGCCGGCGCCGGCTCGGGGCCCAGCGCGTCCAGTTCCCGCAGGATCTCGGCCGCCTCCGCCTCGTAGCGCGCGCGCAGGTCGGCGTAGTCGTCGTCGTTGAGGTGCCCCGCCCCGTGCTCGAACTCCAGCTCGCGCAGGGCGCGCAGGGCCTGGCGCTTGCGCTCGAGCAGCGCCTCCCGCGGGTCGGGAGCCAGGGCCAGCAGCGCGCGCCGGCCCCGGCGGCGGCCGATGACGGGCCAGAGCGTGAAGGCCAGGGCCGGCACGCCGATGAGCAGCGCGATCACAGCCACGCTCATCCGGAGCGGCTCTCCAGCTCGCGGCGGATGCGCTCACGCATCGCCGCGTCCACCGCCACCGGAGCCCCGCGCGCCTCGCGCGGCCGCCGCGCCGCCCACCGCCGGACGGCGGCGACCACGATGCCCAGGCCGAGGGCGATGCCGAGCGGGGGGAGGACCCACACCAGCAGGGTGAACCCCCGCGGGCGGGGCGAGAGCAGGATCCACTCGCCGTACTTGTCGACGAAGTAGGCGAGAACCTGTTCCCGCGAGTCGCCGGCGCGCAGGCGCTCGCGCACCACGTCCCGCATCTGGGCGGCCATCTCCGAGGGCGAGTCGGCGACGGAGAGGTTCTGGCAGACCACGCACCGGAGCTGGGCGGCGATCTCGTAGACCTCCTGCTCGTGGACGTGACGGGCCGGGTGCTGGGCCGCCAGCGGGCCGGCCAGCAGCAGCAGCGCGAGGCCGGCGAGCGCGATCAGGGTGCGGCGCATCGCCCTAGCCTACCACCGCGAAGCCGGGGCGTGGCCCCGGCCGGCCGACGCCGGGAGCCGCCCGGGTCCCCCCGGGCACCGCCCGACCGGGCCGGCCCGCAGGGTCCACCGGCCCTGGCGGTCGGTTGGTCAACTCTTCAACGGCCCGGCCGCTCGACTGCCGGCACCCCGGTTGCACAATGCCTTCGCGAACCGAATCAAAACCGGAGGGCAACCATGCTTCAACGCATCGGCATTTTCGTGTGCGCGCTGTCGCTGCTCGCTACGGCGGCCTGGGCCCAGCATCAGACCGGCGAGCTCAGCGGAACGGTCAAGCACGTGGACCCGGCCGCCCGGACCATCGAGTTCACCGACGGCCGTATCGTCCACGTGGATCCCCGGGCGGTCATCACCGCCGACGGCCGCGTGGTGACGCTCGAAACCGTGCGTCCCGGTACGGCCGTCATCGTCCGGGGCCCGGCCGCGGCGCCGGGCACCCAGACCGTGACGCCGGGGACGCGGGTCGTTCCCGCTCCGCCGGCCGGTCAGGTGACGGCGGCGCACCCGCCCATCGACGCCACCGGCATCGTCCTCAACGTCGACCCGACGAGCCGGACGATCACCCTGCAGGACGGCCGGGTGCTCCGGCTCACGAGCCAGAGCCAGATCTGGCAGCCGACCACCATCGCGGGACTGCAGCCCGGCGCCCGCGTGCTGGTCTCCGACGCCCAGCCGGTCGCCTTCGGCATGGGCGGTACGCCGACCGCGCTCGACCCGCGCACGCGCATGGCGACGGTGGTCGGCGTGGACCAGGGCAACCAGACCATCTACCTGAGCGACGGCACCGTGGTCCGGGTGAGCCCGGGCACCCGCCTGCAGATGGGGCAGTCCTCGGTGACGATCGCCGACCTTCGGCCCGGCGATGAGGTCATCGTCCGCCTGCGTGACGGCGGCTCCACCACCGCGGTGACCACCGGGCCGCGTGCCGAGGCCAGTCCGAGCGCGCTGCCGCGGCAGGGCTTCTTCGGCACCTCCATCGACGCCGACGGAGTGACCGTCGTCCGGCGTCCGCAGTCGCCCTGATCGTCCGCGCTCGACCCTGCCGGCACGCCGAGTGCATCGGCGTGCCGGCATGGGTTGGGGCATCGTCGCGCTCATCGTCTTCAGCCTGGCCGTCGCCGCGATCGTGGCCTGGGCGCTCTGGCGGCGCCCCGGGGCCGGGCCCGTCGAGCCCTGGCACACGGAGGTCGGCGGTCGGGAGGCCGGTGGGGCCGGGTCGCGCCGGCCGGGGAGAGGCTGAAATGGGCGGTGCGCTGCGGATCGCCACGATCGGCGGGATCCCGATCCACGTCCACGCGAGCTGGCTCCTCGTCTACGCGCTCATCACGTGGACGCTGGCCGTGGGCTACTTCCCCCGGGCACTGCCCGAGCTGGGGGCGGCCGCCTGGTGGGTGAGCGGCCTGATCGCGGCCCTGCTGCTGTTCGTGGCGGTGCTCTTGCACGAGCTGTCCCACGCTTTCGTGGCCCGGGCCCACGGCCTGCGTGTACGCGGCATCACGCTGCACGTCTTCGGCGGCGTCTCTCACCTGGAAGATGAGCCCCCGAGCCCGCGCGCCGAGTTCCTGATCGCCGTCGTCGGCCCGCTGACCAGCCTGGGGCTGGCGGGCCTGCTGTGGGCGGTTCTGGCCGCCGGCCTGGTCCCCACCGGCTCGCCTGCGGCCATCGTCGAGTACCTGGTCTTCGTCAACGCCGCCGTCGGTGTGTTCAACCTGCTGCCGGGGTTTCCGCTCGATGGCGGCCGGCTGCTGCGAGCCGGGCTGTGGCGGTGGAAGGGGACTCTGGCCCGCGCGACGTACCTGCCCAGCCGCGTCGGGACCGGGGTGGCCTTCGGGCTGGTCGGCCTGGGGGTGCTGCAGATCCTGGCCGGCGGGCTCGTCGGCGGCTTCTGGCTGATCCTGATCGGCCTGTTCCTGCGGGGCGCCGCCGACGCGAGCTACGCCCAGCTCGCGCTGCGGGAGGCGCTGCAGCACCTGAGGGTCCGCGACATCATGGCCCGCGACGTCGTCACGGTGACGCCGGAGGCGACGCTGGAAGAGCTGGTGGAGAAGTTCTGGGCCCACCACTTCACGAGCTTTCCCGTGGTGCGGGACGGCCGGGTCTTCGGCATCGCGGCCGTGCACGACCTGCACGGCGTGCCCCGCGAGCGATGGCGCGAGGCGCGGGCCGAGGAGGTCATGCGGCCGCTCGGCGACGGCCTTGTCGTGGCCCAGGACGACAGCGTCGTGCAGGCGCTGCAGAAGGCGGCCGCCAACGGTCTCGGCCGTCTGGCCGTGCTCGAGAGCGGTCGCCTGGTCGGCTACCTGAGCCTGAAGGACATCACGCACGTGCTCGTGCTGCGCGGCGGGGCTCCGCTCCGGGGCGAGGAGGTGGACGTTCCGAGCGCCGTGCGCGAGCTCGATCGGGCGGCCTGAAGGTCCGCCGGAAAGGAAGAGGCATGAACCAGGACGTGTTCGCCGGCAAGTGGAAGCAGCTGAAGGGCCGGGCCCGGGAGTGGTGGGGCCAGCTGACCGACGACGAGATCGACCAGGTGCAGGGCAACGCCGAACGCCTGGCCGGCTTGCTGCAGGAGCGCTACGGCTACTCCCGCGAGGAGGCCGAGCGCGAGATCGAGCGACGAATGGCGGCGTGAAGACGGCCCGCGCCGTCGCCGACCTCGCGGCCGGCCTGGCGCTGGTCGGCGTCCTCTTCGGCTGCGCCACGGCGGCCGGCCGGGATCGTTCGGACGCCCGGCTGGCCGCCGACGTGCGCGGCCGGCTGGCCGCCGCCGGCCTGAAGAACGTGGCCGCCTGGGACATCGCCGCCCGGGACGGGAAGGTCTACGTCGTCGGCACCGCCGGCTCGCAGATGGAAGAGATGCGGGCCGAATCCATCGTGCGCCAGACGCCGGGCGTGCGGCGAGCGTACCCGATGCTCCTGGTCGGGCCGTACGTCTGGACGGAGCCGCCGCGCTGACGGCCGGCGTCCGGAGCCGGCGCCCTCCGCCGCTTCGGCTAGCCGAGATCCCGCCGGACGGTGCGCGCGGCGTAGGCTCCGCACAGTCCGTGGACGCCGCCGCCCGGCGGCGTGGACGACGAGCAGAGGTAAACGCCGGGCGCCGGCGTCCGGTACGGGTTCAGGGTGGCGACGGGGCGCGTGAAGAGCTGCCCCAGGTCCTGGACGCCGCCGTTGATGTCGCCGCCCACCAGGTTGGGGTTGTGCCGCTCGAGCTCCACGGCCGTCAGCGTGTGACGGGCGAGGATCGCCTGGCGGAACCCGGGGGCGAAGCGCTCGACCTGGGCCTCGATCGCCTCCGTCAGGTCGACGTCCGAGCCGTGCGGCACGTGGCAGTACGCCCACGCGACGTGG
>DATLZL010000532.1:0-2682 GCA_035574035.1 Binatia bacterium
CGACCGCATCCGGGCCTTCGCCCGCCGCTACGGGGCCTCGCCGCGCGCGTTCATCCGGGTCGGCATCGGCCTCTCGCGCCACCTGAACGGCGGCATGGCCTGTCGGACGATCGCCTGCCTGCCGGCGCTGACCGGCGCCTACGCCGACCCCCACGGGGGCGCCCTGCTCTCCTCGGGCGGCGCCTTCGGGGCCGGCCACCGGGTGCTGGAGCGAGCCGACCTGATGCCCACGCCGGCGCCGCGGACGATCAACATGATCCACCTGGGTCGCGTGCTGACCGACCCCGCCCTCGACCCGCCGGTCATGGCGCTCTACGT
This sequence comes from Binatia bacterium, assembly GCA_035574035.1. GTDB lineage: Bacteria > Methylomirabilota > Methylomirabilia > Rokubacteriales > CSP1-6 > DATLZL01. Next base: position 319 of record DATLZL010000532.1, read on the forward strand.
CTACAACTCGAATCCGGCCGCGGTGTGTCCGGACCAGACCCGCGTGCTGGCCGGCCTGGCCCGCGAGGACCTGTTCACGGTCGTCCACGAGCAGGTGCTGACCGACACCGCGCTCTGGGCCGACCTGGTGCTGCCGGCGACGATGTCGCTCGAGCACGAGGACCTCTACCGCTCCTACGGCCACTTCCACCTGCAGCTGGCCCGGCCGGTGCTGGCGCCGCCCGGCGAGGCCCGGTCGAACTGGGAGGTCTTCGGGATGCTCGCGCGCGCCCTCGGGGTGGCCCGGGACCACTACGCCAAGTCGCCGGAGGCGCTGATCCGGGAGTTCCTGGCCGCCGGCGGCCCGCCGACGGCGGGGATCACCTACGAGCGTCTCCTGGCCGAGGGCTCGGTGCGGCTAGCGCTGCCGCGCCCCTACCGACCGTTCGCCGAGGGCGCCCCGACGCCGTCGGGCCGGGTCGAGTTCTACTCCGAGCACCTGGCCCGTCAGGGGCAGCCCCCGCTGCCGACCTGGGTGCCGCTGGCCGAAGGGCCCGACAACCGCGCCCTGGCGGCCCGCTACCCGCTGCAGTGCATCGTGCCGCCCAACCGGTTCTTCCTGAACTCCTCCTTCAGCCAGTCCGAGCGGCTGCGCCGCCGGCAGGGGACGCCGACGGTCATGCTGGCCCCGGCCGACGCCGCCGCCCGCGGCATCGCCGATGGCGACCCGGTGCGGGTCTTCAACGACCGCGGCAGCGCGCGCTTCACCGCCCGGGTGACCGATCGCACCCGCCCGGGCGTGGCGGTGATTGAGGGCCTCTGGTGGCATCGCTTCCACCCCGGCGGCCGCAACGTCAACGTGCTGACCGCCGACGCCCTGACCGACCTCGGCGACGGTCCCGCCTTCCACTCCAACCTGGTCGAGGTCGAGCGCGTCTGAGGTTGGCCGCGGGCCGCTCACGCCCGCGACCAGACCGCCATGATCACGCGAATCCGATCCTCCACCAGGTTGCGCGCGACGTTCGCGAACATCGTCGGGGCCTCCGGCCCGAGCACGAGGTGCACGCCCAGGGCGGGCGGGCCACCGGCCGCCGCGGCGGCGGCGATGCGCTCGCGCACCCAGTCGAGCGACGGGACCGACTGGTCCCGCCAGGCGAGGGACTCGAAACCGAGGCGGCCGATGAGGGCGCGGACCTCCTCGGCCGGGCGGAGGTGGCTGATCGAGGGCTCGGTCGCCCACGGCACCGGGAAGTGGATCGGCCCGTTCGGCCCGGCCACGATCTCGTGCATCGCCAGCCGCCCGCCCGGCCGCACCACCCGGTGGAGTTGCCGGTACAGGCGCTCCTTGTCCGCGATGTTCATGGTGGCGTGCTGCGTCCACGCCGCGTCGAAGGCGCCGTCGGGCCAGGGCGGGTCGAGCGCGTCGCCGTGACGGAACTCGACCGAGCCCGCCAGGCCGGTCCGTCGGGTCAGGTCCGTGCCCACCCGACAGAACTCCTCGGTCAGGTCCAGCACCGTCACCCGACAGCCGAAGTCCCGGGCGAGCGTGCGGGCCGGGCCGCCGATGCCGCCGCCCACGTCGAGCACCCGGGTGCCGGGGACGAGGCCGGCCAGATGGGCGAGTTCCTCGGTCGCCTCCCGCCCGCGGAGGTGGAAGTGTTCCACCGGCGCCAGGTCCTCGAGCGTGGGGGCCTCGGGGTCGCGGCCCGAGGCCCGGAGCCCGTCCAGGATGGCGCGGTGCAGGGTGGGACGGCCGTAATGCCGGTCGACGGCGTTCATCGCGCTGGCCTCCTCCGGGACCGGACCGTGCCCCGCATTATACTGTTGGTGCCCGCCGCGTCGTCCGTGAGGGCGACGGGTGAAGCCCCGGCGGCGCGGCCAGCGCGACCAAGTCGGGGAGGGATCGCCCCCGAGCCGCCGCCGGGGATAGCCGCCGGAGTAACGCCCGGCCGGCGGGGCACCCTCAGGCGCCGGCGCGGTCTTCCGAGGTCACCGGCGGGCGGTCGGGATCCCGGGCGGCCTGGCGCCGGGCCCGGCGCGCCTGCCGCATCTCCCGGACCAGCTGGAGCAGGACCGGCAGCACGACGAGCGAGGCGACCAGGCTGGCCACCATCCCCAGCGTCAGCAGCAGTCCCAGGCCGAAGATGCCCCGGTGCCGGGCGACCATCAGGCTGCCGAAGCCGACGATGGTCGTCAGGCCGTTGACGAGCACGGCCATCGCCGTGCTCCGGGCCACCAGCGGCCCGCCGTGGGCCTGCCCTTCCATGAAGCGCAGCACGACGTTCGACCCGAACTCCGCCGCCGCACCGAGCAGCAGGGGCAGCCCGAAGATGTTGCCCAGGTTGAGCCGCAGGTCCAGGACGTGCATGAGTCCCAGGGTCCACA
>DATLZL010000533.1:0-3292 GCA_035574035.1 Binatia bacterium
GGCCACGCGCGCCGTGTATGCCGTCAAGCGGCTGGAGCTGCCGGCCCACTCGGCCCGGGCCCTCAAGGGGCTGTCCATCGGCTACGCCACCGCCACCCGCGGCGGCAGCCACCACGACACCCGCCCGACGCCCCAGTACGCGCCCGGCTTCGAGCGGCGCAGCCCCGTCGGCAAGCCGGCCTTTGCCATCCGGAGCCAGCACTTCACCGCCGTCGGCGACTCGCTCGTGCTCTGCCGCTTCACCGCCGAGCGGGGCTTCGGGCTGTTCCTGGACGAGCCCTACGCCCTCATGCTGCGCGCGGTCACCGGCTGGGACGTCACGGTGGAGGAGCTCGAGCGGGCCGGCGAGCGCATCGTCAACCTCGAGCGGCTCTTCAACGTGCGCGAGGGCGTCCGCCGCCGCGACGACGTGCTCCCGTGGCGGGTCATGCACGAGCCGATCCCGGAGGGGCCCTCGGCCGGCATGGTCTGCCCCCCCGACGAGCTGGCGGCGATGCTGGACGAGTACTACCGGCTGCGCGGCTGGGACGCCGACGGCGTCCCCTCGGCCGAGCGCCTGGCCTCGCTCGGCCTCGCCTGACCGGCACGGCCCCTCGCCGGCTCCCGCGCCTCTGCACGCGGGGCGGCCAGGAGGCGGCCGGAGCCGCCTCCTGGACTCGTCGCCACCAACCGCGGTCCGGCCTACCGACCGGGGACGTCGCGGATCGCCGCCTGCGCCCGCGTCACGACCTCGGGCGGGATCGTGCTCATCCCGTGGTCGCGACGCGCGTGCTCGGCGGCCTTCTGCATGACCTCGCTCGTATCCTTGCCCTCGGCGACGAAGTTGCAGCCGGGCATGAGGTCAGCGCACCGGAGCTGCTTGGCCATCCTCCACCTCCAGGTGGGACCGATAGGAGCATCATCGCGCGCTCGCGGTGCGAGCGCAACGAGACGGGCCGGCAGCCGCCCGGCGAGTGGACCGCCCCGGGTGTCTCCGGCCCGGGCCCGCGGCGCCACGGAGGTGCTACGATGGACGCGCCCCCGGAACGGTCCAGGGCGGGCGGATAGCTCAGCGGGGAGAGCGCGGCCCTTACAAGGCCGAGGTCAGAGGTTCGATCCCTCTTCCGCCCACCACCTCCAGGGCGACCTCCACCGCGCGCACCATCAGGGCCACGTCCATGCTGGGCTGGTCGAGGTTGGCCTGGGCCACCATCGCCGGCGAGAGCGGCAGGTGGACGAGCCCGGCCGGCGTCCGGCGACGGAGCGTCGCCAGCCGGTGGAGCGTCGTGTACATCGTCTGGTTGCAGAGGTAGGTCCCGGCGGTGTTGGACAGGTAGGCCGGGATCCCCTCGTCGCGCAGCCGGTCGAGGATCGCCGGCAGGGGCAGGGTGGCGAAGTAGGCCGCCGGCCCGCCCGGCACGCAGGGCTCGCCGCAGGCCGAGTAGCCGGCGTTGTCCGGCGTGTCGAAGTCCATCACGTTGACGGCCACCCGCTCCAGCGCGATGCGCGCCCGCCCGGCGGCCAGTCCCAGGTGCACCACCGCCGCGGGGTCGGTCTCCTCGATCAGGTCGGCCACGACCGCCGGGGCGCGCGCGTGGTCCACCGGCAGCACGGCACTGCGGACGAGCACCGGGCCGGCGGCCCGGCCGTCGAGCGCCTTGGCCACGTCCTGGGACGGGTTGGCGGTGAAGCTCGCGAAGGGCTCGAAGCCCGTGAGGAGGACGGTCCGGCCCACGGAGCCATGGTGGCGGAGCCGGCCGGCCGCCGTCAACCCGCGGGGGCCGGCTGCGGCGCCGACAGGCCTGCGATAATCGCAGCGCCGTGCCGGCCCATCCCACGCTCTTCACCGACCTCGCCCTGGTCTTCGCCGCCATCGTCGTCGGCGGCGCGGTGGCCTGGCGGCTCGGCCAGCCCCTCGTCCTCGGCTACGTGCTCGGCGGCCTGCTCGTCAGTCCCTTCACGCCCGGCCCCGCCGTCTCCGATCCCCGGGCCTTCGAGGCCCTGGCCGAGGTCGGGGTGGTGTTGCTGATGTTCTCGGTCGGGTTGGACTTCTCGCTGCGCGACCTGCGGCGCGTGCGGTGGGTGGCCCTGGCCGGCGCTCCGCTCGGCATGCTGCTCTCGATCGCGCTGGGCCTCCTCGCCGGGACCCTGCTGGGCTGGCCCCGGCTGCAGGGGGTGGCGGTGGGGGCGGTCGTCTCGGTGGCCAGCACCATGGTGATGGCTCGCCTGCTCGCAGACCGCGGCGAGCTCAACTCCCGCCACGGCCAGATCATGATCGGCATCGGCCTGGTGGAGGACCTGGCCGTCGTCGTGCTGACCGTCCTCTTGCCGGCCCTCGGCGCGCTGGAGGCGCAGCGGATGGCGGCGATCGCCCTGGCCCTCGGGCGGGCGGCGGCGGTCCTGGTCCCGTTCGCGTGGCTGGCCGGCCGGGCGGTGCCCCGCCTGCTGGCCCGCGTGGCCGGCACGCAGAGCGCCGAGCTGCTCCTGCTGGTGGCGCTGGCGGTGGGGCTCGGCACCGCCGCCCTCAGCCAGGCCCTGGGCCTGTCGCTGGCCCTGGGGGCGTTCCTGGCCGGGCTCGTCATCAGCGAGTCCGACTACGCCCACGAGACGCTGGCGCGCCTGCTGCCGCTGCGCGACGTCTTCGTGGCCCTGTTCTTCGTGACGGTCGGCGCGCTGATCCAGCCGGCCGCGGTCGTCGCCAGTCCGGGCCTGCTCGCCCTGCTGCTGGCGCTGATCGTGCCCGGCAAGCTCCTCACCCGGATGGCGGTGGTCCGGCTCTTCGGGTACCCGCCGGCGACGGCGTTCCTGGTCGGCCTGGGCCTGGCCCAGATCGGCGAGTTCTCCTACGTGCTGGTCCAGGTGGCGCGGGCGGCCGGCCAGGTGAGCGAGGAGGTCTACCAGGCGACGCTGGCCGCCTCCCTCGTCTCGATCCTGGCCAACGCGCTGCTCGGGCGGTGGGTGGCGCCGCGCGTGGGCGCGGCCATCGAGCGCTCGACCCGCAGGGAGGCGCCGGCGCCCGAGGGGCCCGGCGTCGTCGTCTGCGGCTTCGGCCGCGTGGGCAGCGCCGTCGGCGAGGCGCTGGAAACGTTCGGGGTCCGCTACGCGGTCATCGAGCGCGACCCCGACATCGTGCGCGAGCTGCGCCGGCGCGGGATCGCGTGCCTGTACGGCGACGCCGCCCACGCGAGCCTGCTGGAGCGCGCCGGGGTCCCGGCCGCCCGGCTGGTCGTCGTCGCGCTGCCGGAGATCGACCGGGCCCGGCTGGCGGTCGCGGCGGCGCGGCGCCTGAACCCCGAGGTCCCCATCCTGGCTC
>DATLZL010000534.1:0-3291 GCA_035574035.1 Binatia bacterium
TTCGCGGATCCACCATGAGCTCGGCCAGGGCCCGCGCCGCGGTCGCGAAGAGGTCGTCCACGTCCTCGCCGGTCAGCTCCACCGCGCAGTCGGCGATCGCCACCGCTTCCAGGATGTCCCAGCTCCCCATACCTGCTGACCCCGGAACCCCGTGCAACGGACCTGCCACGAGGACCGCCGTGGAAGGGCCCGGCGCGGACCTGCTCGGCGTCCGCCGGGCGGGTCACCGCCCACCCGGTGGGGTGGCGGTACCCCACCCCGACGGCCGACGAGTCCTGGCGCGCCTCCGGCCCCCGGGGGAGCCCGCCTGGCGCGGGCCCACCTGGCGAATGAATCGCACATGGGCGAAGCGACGACCGTCACGGGCGGCACCGCCAAGCGGCGTCGGCCGGCTGCCCTGCGGGCGGCGCCCACCATCGCCGGCGGGCACGGGGCACCTCCCTTGCACCCCACGAAGCAGGCGCGCGAGAACGACCCAGACCGATGGAACGGAGATGAAGGCGGAGCGCGCAGGGGCGGGCACCGGGCCAGCGGGACCGACCCCGGACAACGCCGAGCGGCCGGGAGACGCGCTGGCCCTCGGCCCCAATGCGCGGCGCGTCCTCGAGGCCCGGTACCTGCGCCGCGACGCGACGGGCGCCGTGGTCGAGACGCCCGCCCAGCTATTCCACCGGGTGGCACGCGCGGTGGCCCAGGGCGAGTTGCTGGTGGGCACCGCGGAGGAGGCCGACCGGTGGCAGGCGACCTTTCACAACCTGCTCGCGTCGCTCGACTTTCTGCCCAACTCGCCGGTGCTCATGAACGCGGGCACGCCGCTGGGACAGCTGGCCGCCTGCTTCGTGCTGCCCGTGGAGGACACGCTGGAGTCGATCTTCGACGCGCTCAAGGCCATGGCGCTCATCCAGCGCTCGGGGGGCGGCACCGGCTTCGCCTTCTCGCGGCTCAGGCCCCGCGGCGATGTGCTGGCCTCCTCGGGCGGCCAGGCGTCCGGCCCCGTGTCGTTCATCCGCATCTACGACGCGGCCACCGAGCACATCAAGCAGGGCGGCCGACGTCGCGGGGCCAACATGGGCGTCCTGAGGGTAGACCATCCCGACATCCTGGAGTTCGTGGACGCCAAGCGCGACGGCGGGCTCCAGAACTTCAACCTCTCGGTGGCCGTGACCGACGACTTCATGGACGCCGCGGCCGCCGGGCGCTCGTACGAGCTGGTGCACCCCGGCACCGGGCGCGTCGTCGGACGCCTGGCCGCCCGCGAGGTCTTCGACCGCATCGTGAGCGCCGCCTGGCAGACGGGCGATCCCGGCCTGATCTACCTCGACGCCGTCAACCGCGGGAACCCCACGCCGGCGCTGGGCCGGATCGAGACCACCAACCCGTGCGGCGAGGTCCCGCTGCTGCCGTGGGAGAGCTGCGTCCTGGGTTCCGTCAACCTGGCCCGCATGGTCCGGACGGGCGGCGCCGCGCCGGCCGTGGACTGGGAGCGCCTGGGCCGGACCGTCCGGGCGGGCGTCCGCTTCCTCGACGACGTCATCGAGGTCACCCGCGAACCGCTGCCCGAGATCGCCGCCGCCACCCGGGCCAACCGCAAGATCGGGCTGGGCGTGATGGGCTTCGCCGAGTTCCTCATCCGGCTGGGCGTGCCCTACGACGCTCCGGAGGCGGCCGCGTGGGGCGACCGGGTCATGGCCTTCGTGGCCCGCCAGGCCCGCGAGGCCTCGCGGGAGCTGGCGGCCGAGCGCGGGGTCTTCCCCAACTGGGAGCGCAGCGTGCACGCGGCGGCCGGCGACCGGCTGCGCAACGCCACCCTGCTGTCGGTGGCGCCCACCGGCACGCTCGCCATCATCGCGGGCACCAGCGGCGGGATCGAGCCGCTCTTCGCCCTGGCCTACCGCCGGCGGCACTCGCTGGGAGGCGAACCACTGGTGGAGGTCAACCCCGTGTTCCTGCACGGCCTGGACGCGCGGGGGCTGGACGTCGAGCGGATCCTGGACGCCGTCCTGGACGCCGGGACCCTGCGCGGCGTGCCGGACGTTCCGCCTGACCTGGCTCGCCTCTTCGTGACCGCCACCGAAGTGCCCGTCCACGCGCACCTCGCCATCCAGCAGGCCTTCCAGCGCCACGTGGACAACGCCGTGTCGAAGACGATCAACCTCCCCGAGGAGGCGGACCCGGCGGACGTGGCCGAGGCCTACCTGGAGGCCTGGCGGCTGGGGCTCAAGGGCGTCACGGTCTACCGATCCGGATCCCGGGCCGGCCAGGTGCTCGAACTGGGCGCCGGAGAGGACATGACAGCGCGGGAGTACTTCGCCCGGTGCGACCCCGGGGGCTGCCGCCTCTGATCGCCAGGCCGCGCGGAGCGTGGGCGCCGGCCGCACCGGCCCGTGACGCTCCGCAGACTCACGACGATCTCCAGCGGCAATCTCTTGGCCGAGCGCGGTGGCGAGTCCCCCGGGGCCGCCCTGGCCACGTCAGCCGCCGGCGGGCGTCACCGCCACCCGCGCCGGCGGCCCGGGAGTCAACTCCACGTGGGCAGGCACGAACCGCCCCACGACCCACGCCACCGTGGCGAGATGGGAAGAAACCGTCGGACAGGTATAGGCGGACGGCGTGGAAGCGAGCGCCAGGAAGGGCAGGATCTGGTCGGCCAGGTGCTCGTCCACCGCGGCGCCGGTGCGCCACCAGGCCACCAGATCGGCCGCGGCCGCCGCACCCACGCGCTCGGCGGGCAGGCCCCGGCGCCCCAGTGCCGAGAAGCCGGCACGGCCGCGGATCGCCAGGAACATGAGCGTCCCGGGACCGAGCGCGGTCCGGTCCTCCTCCACCGCGATGTCGGCGGCCAGCCCGTCCGCGGCCAGCCGCTCCTCGGCGCCCTTCTTCTGCCGCTCGGCGATGGTGCGCGGCAGCCGCGACACGGCCGACAGACCCCTCACGCGCCCTCCGGGCTCGGGCCCCTCCGCCCGGAAGCCGTGCAGGGCCGGTACCGGCTCGATCAGGGCTCCGATCTCGCCACCCCCGGCCGGATACCAGCCCCACCGGCGCAGCTCCACGGAGGCCCGCAGGCCCGCGGCAGCCAGCGCAGGGAGGAACACCTCGGTCAGGTAGTGCACGGGCGGGCTCCACGGCACGTGGGTGCCGCCGATCAGGGTGAGCCGCGACTCGCCGCCGGCCCGCGCCAGGGGCAGCAGCAGCGCCTGGAAGAGCAGCGACACCGAGCCGGCGCTGCCCCGGACGGCCCCGATGTCGAAGCGCCAGTCGCCGGGCCGGACGGCTCGCGGCTCGAAGGTGACC
>DATLZL010000535.1:0-2702 GCA_035574035.1 Binatia bacterium
CCCGCCGCTCGCAGCGCCTCCTCGTAGGCCGGGTCGCTGAAGGCGTAGGTGATCGCCTCGCTCAGCCCGGCGCCGACCAGGCTATGCCGCACGACCTCGGCCTGGCGGACGGCGGCCGGGACCTGGACCAGGCGCATGGGACCGGAGGGCAGCGTCGAGGGGATCTTGTCGTAGCCCCAGACGCGGATGATTTCTTCGACCAGGTCGTCCTCGATGGCCAAATCCCGCCGGAACGTCGGCACCTCCACCTCCAGCGTGTCAGCCTCGCCGCTGACCGGCAGCTGGAGCGCGCGCAGGATCCGCCGCGCCTCGGCCGCCGGCGGGGTCACGCCCAGCACGCGGGCGACGCGGCTCAGGCGCAGCCGCACGCGCCGCCGCGGCTCCGGCGCGGGATAGACGTCGATGATGCCGCGGGCCACGGTGCCGCCGGCCAGCTCGGCCATCAGCTGAGCGGCGCGGTCGCTGGCATCGGTGAGGGCGTCGATGTCGGCCCCCCGCTCGAAGCGGTAGGCGGCGTCGGTGGCCAGCCCGAGCGCCCGCGCCGTCCGCCGGATCGAGGCCGGGTGGAAGTAGGCCGCCTCCAGCAGCACCCGGGTGGTCGCCGGCCCCACCTCGGTGTCGGCGCCGCCCATCACCCCGGCCAGCCCGACGGCCCGCTCGGGATCGGCGATCACCAGCATGCCCTCGGCCAGCATCCGCTCCTGGCCGTCGAGGGTCACCAGGCGCTCGCCGGCCCGGGCCCGGCGCGCGATGAGCGTGGCGTCCTTCACGCGCGCGTGGTCGAAGGCATGGAGCGGGTGACCGAGCTCCCACATCACGTAGTTGGTCACGTCGACGATGTTGCTGATGGGCCGCAGCCCCACTGCCCGCAGCCGGGTCCGGAGCCACGCCGGCGAGGGGCGCACGCTGAGCCTGCTGATGACGCGGGCCGTGAAGCGGCGGCAGAGGTCGGGGGCCTCGATCCTGACCCGGACCAGGGACTCGACCGGCTCGTCCGACTCCTTGACCGCCACGCTCGGATACCGGAACGGCGCCCCGGTCAGCGCGGCCAGCTCGCGGGCCACGCCGACCACCGAGAGGCAGTCGGGGCGGTTCGGGGTGATGTCGATCTCGAGCACATGGTCGTCGAGTCCCAGGTGGGCGACCAGGTCGGCGCCGAGCGGTGCTCCGGGCTCGAGCGACAGCACCCCGGCCTCGTGCTCCTCGCCGAGGCCGAGCTCGCGCTCCGAGCAGAGCATTCCCTCGGAGGCGACGCCGCGGATCCGGGCCACCCCGATCGCGCGGCCGCCGGGGAGCACGGCGCCGGGCGGGGCGAAGGCGGCCCGGAGCCCGACGGCGGCGTTCGGGGCGCCGCAGACGACGGAGAAGCGCCGGTCGCCGGTCGAGACCCGGCAGAGCAGCAGGCGGTGGCCGTGGCTCTCGCCCAGCTCGCGCTCGATCGCCTCGATCTCGCCGACGACCACCCCGCGCAGGTCGGGCCCCAGCGGGGTGACCCCGGCCACCTCGATGCCGGCGTGGAGGAGCCGGTCGGCGGCCTCGGCCGGGCCGAGGTCGAGGTCCACGAACTCGCGCAGCCAGCGGTAGGGAACCTTCATCGACCGGCCCGGATCACGCGAACTGGCGGAGGAAGCGCAGGTCGTTCTCGAAGAAGATCCGGATGTCGTCGATGCCGTACTTCAGCATCGCCACCCGCTCGACACCCATGCCGAAGGCCCAGCCGGTGACCTCCTCGGGGTCGTAGCCCACGTTGCGGAGCACCTGGGGGTGGACCATGCCCGAGCCGAGGATCTCGAGCCACCCCGACTGCTTGCAGACCCGGCAGCCCTCGCCGCCGCAGAGGAAGCAGAGCACGTCCACCTCGGCCGAGGGCTCGGTGAACGGGAAGAACGAGGGCCGGAAGCGGATCTTCGAGCGCGGCCCGAACATCTCGCGGGCGAACAGCTCGAGCGTGCCCTTGAGGTCGCCCATGGAGATGGCGCGGTCCACCGCCAGGCCCTCCACCTGGTGGAACATCGGCGAGTGGGTGAGGTCGGCGTCGCGGCGGTAGACGCGACCCGGGCAGACGACGCGCACCGGCGGCCGCTGGGCCTGCATGGTCCGGATCTGCACCGGCGAGGTGTGGGTCCGCAGCAGCGTGTCCTCGCCGAGGTAGAAGGTATCCTGCATGTCCCGGGCCGGGTGGTCGCGCGGGATGTTGAGGGCCTCGAAGTTGTGGTAGTCGTCCTCGATCTCCGGCCCCTCGGCCACCGAGAACCCGAGACCGACGAAGATCCGGACGATCTCGTCCTGGACCTGGGTGAGCGGGTGCAGGCTGCCGCGGGGCGGCCGCCGGCCGGGCAGGGTGAGGTCCAGGCGCTGGCGGGCCCGCTCCTGCCGCCGCTCGGCCTCCCGGGTCTCGGCCAGGCGCAGCTCGAGCCACGCCTCCAGATCGCGCTTGAGGGCGTTGGCGGCGGCGCCCACCGCCGGCCGCTCGGCGTCGGGCAGCGAGCCCAGCGAGCGCAGCAGGCGGGTGAGCACGCCCTGGCGCCCCAGGTACCGGACGCGCAGCTGCTCGAGCTCGGCCGACGTGCCGGCCCGGGCGATGGCCGCCCGCGCCTCCTCGGCGATGGCGTCGACGCGGGGATGGCTCATCGGGCGCGGGAGCCCTCCCGGTCTCCCCTCCGGCGAAGCCCGCGCTCGGAGACCATCCGGTCAGCGGCGGG
>DATLZL010000536.1:0-12438 GCA_035574035.1 Binatia bacterium
CCGCCCACCTCGACCACCACCCGGTCCTCGAACTTCCGCCGCAGCCTCCCGCTCAGGGACGCGATCACCTCGCCTCCCCCCGCCCCCGCCGGGGCGCGGGCGAACCCGCAGGCCCGGGCGCCGGCGCGGCCGCCGCGCGCAGCCCCCCTCGGAGTCTCGAGAGCCCCGTCAGCGCCAGGGCCAGCGCGTCGGCGACGTGGGTCGACCGGGGCGGCTCCGCCAGCGCCAGGCGGCGCTGGACGGCCTGCTGGATCTGGTGCTTCGAGGCGGCGCCATGGGCCGCCACCGCGCGCTTGACCTCGGCCGGGGCCAGGGTCAGCACCGCCATCCCGCGCTGGCGCGCCGCCAGGCAGATGACGCCCCGCGCGTGGGCCATGAGCAGCGCCGTGCGCGGGAACGCGCAGGCGGCGTAGAGGTCCTCCAGGACGAGCGCCGCCGGCGCGTGGGCCTCGAGCCGGGCGAGGACCGCGGCGTAGATGGCCTGCACCCGCTCGTCCAGCGGCCGGCCCGCCCGGGTCGCGATGACGCCGGCGTCGACGACGCCGATCGTGCCCGGCCCGGCCTCCAGGACGGCATAGCCCGTCTCCACCAGGCCCGGGTCCACTCCCACCACGCGGGTCCGGCCGTCCTGGGGCCGCTCAGGCGGCCGAGACGGCCTCGATGATCTCGTCCGGAATGTCGTAGTTGGCGTACACGGCCTGGACGTCGTCCAGCTCCTCCAGCGCCTCGATCAAGCGCAGCACCTGCGGCGCGTCCTTGCCTTCCACCCGGACCGTCGACTGCGGGACGAACGTGACCTCCGCCGACAGCACGGGCACGCCGCGACGCTCGAGCGCCGCGCGGACGGCGTCCATTTCACCAGGGGCGGTCGTGACCTCGAAAACTTTTTCCACCCGACGCATGTCGGTGGCTCCCGCGTCGAGGGCCAGGGCCAGCAGGTCGTCCTCGCTGATCCGGTCGGCGTCCACCTGGATGAGCCCCTTGCGCTCGAACATCCAGGCCACCGAGCCGGCCGAGCCCATGTTGCCGCCGTGCTTCTCGAAGACGTGCCGGATCTCGGGGGCGGTGCGGTTGCGGTTGTCGGTCAGCACCCGTACCATGACGGCCACGCCGCCGGGGGCGTAGCCCTCGTAGGTGATCTCCTCGTAGGCCTCCCCCGGCAGCTCCCCGGTCCCCTTCTGGATGGCCCGGCGGATGTTCTCCTGCGGCATGTTGGCGTCCTTGGCCGCCTCGATCGCGGCCTTGAGCCGCATGTTGGCCTTCGGGTCGCCGCCGCCGCTACGGGCCGCGACCGTGATCTCGCGCAGGATCTTGGAAAAGAGCTTCCCGCGCTGCACGTCCGTCTTGGCCTTCTTCCGCTTGATCTGCGACCACCGGGAATGCCCTGACATGGCGCCTACTCGCTTTCCGCCGGACCGGCCGCGGCCAGCGTGGCCTTGAGTCGCTTCACCCGGGCCAGCCGCTGCTCCCGCCGCGCCAGCGCGGCCGCCCAGCGCCGCCGCTCGCCCTCGGTGGCCGGGGAAAACGGCGGGCAGGCCCGGGGCCGGAGGTCGGGGCCCAGGTGGACGAAGGTCAGGAACGCCGTGCAGGCGTGGCGGACCTCGCCCGACCACGGCCGCTCCGCCAGCACCTTGACCCCGATCTCCAGCGACGAGGTTCCCACGTGATTGAGCCCGGCTTTGAAGATCGCGACCTCGTGAGTGTAGATCGGCGTGTGGAAGTCCATGGCGTCCAGGCAGGCGGTCATGACCAGCCCACGGCAGTAGCGCATGGACAGGATGCCGCCGGCCTCGTCGAGCGCCATCAGCATCTTGCCGGCGAACATCATCTGGCCGAACAGAGCGTCCTCGGGCAGGACCGGACGCACCGACTCGAAGCGCCAGCGGAGGTCGGCCTCGTCGCGGTCCTCGCCCTCGGCCCCGCGCCGGCGCTGGGCGAAGCGGGCCAGTCGCTGCTGCCGGCGCTGCCGCGCCTCCTCGACCAGGACCGCCTCGGCATCGTCCCGGGGCTCGATGCGGCCCGGGACCCGGCGCGGCCGGCCGTCATCGCCGACGGCCACGAAGACCAGGTGGGAGTTGAGCGTCACGCTGCGCCGGCCGGTCACCACGTTCTCGGCCCAGACCCGGACCCCGACCTCGAGGGAGGACTCGCCGACGAGCTCGACCTGGGCCCGGAGGATGGCGATCTCCCCCACCCGCACCGGATGGAGAAAATCGATGTCGTCCATCGCCCCCAGGACGACCATGCCCCGGGCGACCCGGGCGGCGGCCAGCGTGCCGGCCTCGGTGATCCACTGCATCATGCGGCCGCCGTGGATCTGGCCGGGCGCGCCGGCGTGCTCGGGGAACACCCACTGGACCTTTTCGATAACGGTATCGGCGATGCTCGGCATGGATCGTGACGCAGTTTACGGCACCCCGGGCGCCGCCTCCAGGCTCACCGTCGCCAGCCGCGGCAGGCCGCTTGGATGCAGTCGCAGGCCGCGCACTTCGGGTCGGGCCACGGCCCAGACCAGGCGCACGTAGAGCGGCAGCCACGGCAGCTCCTCGGCCAGGATCGCCTGCGCCCGGTGGTAGAGCCGCTGCCGCTCCGGACGGAACGAGAGCTGGGCCGCCCGCGTGAGGACGTCGTCCAGACGGGGGTTCCGGTAGAAGGAGAAGTTCAGGGTGCGGGGGCTGCGGCTCGGCTCGGCGCTGGTCGAGAGCGGGAAGAGCAGCTGGTGGGGGTCGCCCCCGGTCATGGTGGCCTCGCCGAGGACGATCTCGTGCTCCCCGGCCGCACGCGCCTCCCGGAAGGCCGCCTCGGGCTCCAGCCGCACGCGCACCGGGATGTCGGCGGCCAGCAGGGCGAGCTTGAGGGACTCGGCCAGGCTGTAGACGTCGAGCGCGGGCAGGTGGCTCGATCCGAGCAGCGTCGCCGTGTGCCCCTTGGGCCAGCCCCCCTCGGCCAGCAGGGCCGCCACACGCTGCCGGGTGCCGCCCAGGATCGGGAAGCCTTCCCGCCTGGCCCAGGCGCCGGGAGGCAGGAAGGATTGGAGCGGTACGGCCGTCCTTCCCAGCGTGATGCCCAGAATGGCGGGGTCGATGGCCGCCGCCACCGCCTGGCGGATCTTCCTGCTCGAGAACGGCTCCCGTTCGGTCTGGAACGCCAGGTACCCCACGCTCAGGCCGGGCATGGACAGCACCCCCTCGTTGCGCTGGGGCGGCGCCGCCGGGAACCAGATGTCGAGCCCCCGCTGCCCGAGTTCCGCCTCGGCGTGCTCCTCGTTGGGCACCTCGAGGAAGACCAGCCGCTCGGCGCGCGGGCTGCCGGACCAGTGGCCGGCCACGGCTTCCACCACCAGCCGGCCTCGGGAGGTATCGACCACCCGGAACGGGCCGGTACCGACCAGCCCCGGGGTGCCGTCGGCGGCCGTGACCTGCCGGGCGACGCCGAAGCCGGGGTGAGCGAGCACGGTCAGCAGCGGTGCGTAGGGCTGGACGAGCACGATCTGCACGGTCCGGGGGTCGGCGGCCCGGATCTCCCGGACGACGCCGGGAACGCCCCCGAGCAGCGCCGACCAGACCACTGCGGGGCGGTTCGGATCGCGCAGGTGACGGTCGAAGGAGGCGGCGACGTCAGCCGCTGTCAGTGCCGTTCCGTCATGAAAGCGCACGTTGTCCCGGAGCGTGAACGACCAGACGAGGCCGTCGCGCGACGCCGACCACCGCACGGCCAGACCGGGCTCGATGTCGGTGGACCCTTCCCGCCACACGACCAGCGTGTCGAAGACCTGCCGCGCCACGAGGGCGGCCGCCCCGTCCAGCGCCGCGGCCGGCTCGAGGGTCGCCGGGAGCCCGGTAACGCCGATCCGCACTTCCCGTCGCGGCGGCCACTGGGCTCCGAGCGGGGTGACGGCCGCACCCAGCACCGCGAGAGCGAAGAAGAGGACCCCCGTGAAGCGTCTCACCGGCATATCGAGTCTTATAGCGAGGAACCTCGGGTCGGCGCCAGCCGTTTGCCGAGCAGACGCGACGCCACCGCTCGGTACGGAACTTGCTCGACGAGGAGACAGGAGGAGCGCGGTGGTGGGACGAGGCGCGAACGGGACCCGGAACACGACGCGGAAGCGGTGCGCAAAGCCGCCTGAACCTTGACTTTCTTTTCGACGGCCGCCTATACTCCGGCAGGGTCGTCGGGGGTTTGTCGCTCGTCGGCGCGCGAGCCGCTCACCGAGGTCGGGATGGAAGGGAAGGGGTATGAAGGAGTTCGAGAAAAAGACTAGCCCGAGTCGGGAAGGCCTTTCGAAGTTCCTGCCGGCCGCCATGTCCGACGCTGGAGCCCGACGGCGCCTCACCGAGTACGAGATCCAGGTCCAGGACCTCCAGGCCTACGTGCGCTCGCTGGAGGCGGAGACGGTCCACCTGCGGAAGAAGCTCGAGGACACCCCCAAGGAGTTCATGGTCCTCGAGAACAAGCTCCGCGAGGCCAACCGCCAGCTGGTGCAGGCGTTCAACCAGAACGAGAAGCTGGTCAACGCCCTCTACGAGGCGCGCGAGCAGATCGCGGCCCTCAAGGAGGAAGTGGACAAGCTCTGCGCCCCGCCCTCGACCTACGGCGTCTACCTGTCGGTGAACGAGGACGGGACGGTCAACATCCTCAGCCAAGGCCGGAAGGTGAAGGTCAACCTCCACCCGTCGATCAAGCCGGAGACCCTCAAGCCGGGCCAGGAGCTCATCCTCAACGAGGGGCTGAACGTCGTCGAGGCCGCCGGCTACGAGATCCAGGGCGACGTGGTGGTGCTCAAGGAGCAGCTCGACGAGGAGCGGGCGGTGGTCACCCTGCGGGCCGACGAGGAGAAGGTCGGCATCATCGCCGACCCGTTGCGGCGGCTGCGGCTCAAGACCGGCGACCACCTGCTGATGGATTCGAAGTCGGGCTACCTGCTCGAGCGCCTGCCCAAGAGCGAGGTCGAGGACCTGGCGCTGGAGGAAGTGCCCGACATCTCCTACGACAACATCGGCGGGCTGGCGACCCAGATCGAGGCCATCAAGGACGCGGTGGAGCTGCCCTACCTCTACGCCGACTACTACAAGGAGCACAAGCTCACCCCGCCCAAGGGGGTGCTGCTCTACGGCCCGCCCGGCTGCGGCAAGACCATGATCGCCAAGGCCGTGGCCAACAACCTGGCCGAGAAGATCTCCGAGAAGAAGGGCGAGAAGATCAAGGGCTACTTCCTGAACATCAAGGGCCCGGAGCTGCTGAACAAGTACGTCGGCGAGACCGAGCGGAAGATCCGCGAGATCTTCCAGAAGGCCAAGGAGAAGGCGGCCGACGACGTGCCCGTCGTCGTCTTCTTCGACGAGATGGACGCGCTGTTCCGCACGCGCGGGACGGGCATCTCCTCGGACGTCGAGACGACGATCGTGCCCCAGCTGCTGGCCGAGATCGACGGGGTGGAGGGGCTCCGCAACGTGATCGTCATCGGCGCCTCCAACCGGCAGGACCTGATCGACCCGGCCATCCTCCGGCCCGGGCGCCTGGACGTGAAGATCAAGATCGAGCGGCCCGACCGGACGGCCGCCGCCGACATCTTCCACAAGTACCTCACGCCCGACATCCCGGTGGCGGAGTCGGAGACGCGCCGGCACGGCGGGGACATCGTCGCCACGCTGGAGCGGATGATCGCCTCGGCGGTGGAGGCGATGTACGGGCTGACCGAGGAGAACCGCTTCCTGGAGGTCACCTACGCCAACGGCGACAAGGAGGTCCTCTACTTCAAGGACTTCGCCTCCGGGGCGATGATCGAGTCGATCGTGCGGCGGGCCAAGAAGCTGGCCCTCAAGCGCTACATCGCCGGCGGGGAGAAGGGCGTCACCGAGGCGGACCTGCTGACGGCGGTGCGGGAGGAGTTCAAGGAGAACGAAGACCTGCCCAACACGACCAATCCCGACGACTGGGCGAAGATCGCCGGCAAGAAGGGCGAGCGAATCGTCTACGTGAAGCCCCTCATGGGCGATGCCAAGGAGCGGCAGCGGAACGTCGAGCGGGTGGTGAACACCGGGCAGTACCTGTAAACCGGAGGGGCGGTGCCCCTCCCGATCCCCCGGGGTCCTGGACCCCGGGGGTTTTCCGTCTCGCGAGCGAGGAGCGAATGGCGATCCCGAAAGTCATGGGCATCGAGACCGAGTACGGGATCACGGTCAGGAACCAGCCCGACTTCAACCCGATCCTGTCCTCGCTGCTGCTGATCAACTCCTACGAGACCTACCGCTCGTCCCGGATCCGCTGGGACTACGAGGCGGAGAGCCCGCTGCGCGACGCCCGCGGCTTCGAGTACATGGAGGAGAAGGACGTCCCCTCCAAGGAAGAGTCGCGCCTCATCAACCTCATCCTGTCCAACGGGGCCCGCTTCTACGTCGACCACGCCCACCCCGAATACTCCAGCCCCGAGACCACCAACCCCCGGGACTGCGTGATCTGGGACCGGGCCGGCGAGCGCATCCTCAACCTGGCCCGCCAGCGGGCCGAGGCCGTGTCCCCGCCCGAGCAGCGGATCCTGATCTACAAGAACAACACCGACCTCAAGGGCAACTCCTACGGCACCCACGAGAACTACCTCATGGACCGCAAGGTGCCCTTCGCCCGGATCGTCCAGCACCTCATGCCGTTCTTCGTGACGCGCCAGATCTTCACCGGCAGCGGCAAGGTGGGAGCGGAGAACAACGCGGACCCGTGCGAGTACCAGATCTCCCAGCGGGCCGACTTCCTGGAGACCGAGGTCGGGCTGGAGACCATGCACTCCCGGCCGATCATCAACACCCGGGACGAGCCCCACGCCGACCCCGAGAAGTACCGGCGGCTGCACGTCATCGTGGGCGACGCCAACATGAGCGAGGTCGCCAACTACCTCAAGGTCGGCACCATGGCGATCGTGCTCAGCATGATCGAGGACGACTGCATTGACCGGGACTTCTCGATCGAGGGCCCGGTGGCGGCCTACCGCCAGGTCTCCCGGGACCTGACCTGCCGGCAACCCATCCGCCTCAAGGACGGCCGCACCATCACCCCGGTCGACCTCCAGCGGGAGTTTCTGGCCCTGGCCCACCGCTACTACCGCGACCGGGAGGCCGAGCCCTGGGTGCGCGACGTCCTGGCCCGCTGGGAGCGGACCCTCGACCGGCTGGCCGAGGACCCGATGAGCCTGGCCCGGGAGCTCGACTGGGTCATCAAGCGCCAGCTGCTGGAGAACTACATCGCCAAGCACGGCCTGGACTGGAGCGACTCGCGGATCCAGATGATCGACCTGCAGTACCACGACATCCGACCCGGCAAGGGCCTGTACTACAAGCTCGAAGAGGCCGACGCCGTCGACCGGATCGCGACCGACGACGAGATCTCCAAGGCCATCTACGACCCGCCCAAGGACACCCGGGCTTACTTCCGGGGCATGTGCCTGCAGCGGTACGCCGACGAGATCGTGTCGGCGTCCTGGGATTCGGTGATCTTCGACCTCAAGGAGGGGCCGCTGAAGAAGATCTTCATGCTGGAACCCCTGCGCGGCACCGAGGCTCACGTCCGCCAGCTCCTGACCGAGTCGCCGACGGCCGCCGACCTCCTGCGCAACATCTCGCGGCCGTCCGCCGGCGTGTAACGCCGGATCCGACGCCGATGAGCGACGACCGCTGGCAGTCGGTGTTCTTCGACTACACCAGTTCCAGCTTCCTCGACCTCCTGCGCCGCCAGTCGCCGCACCTCATCCCCCGCCTGGACGCCGGTGCCGAGGTCGGGGCGGTGCCGCACGGCACCACCGTGCTCGCCCTGCGCTACCGCGACGGCGTCATCATGGCCGGCGACCGGCAGGCCACCTCCGGCTTTCAGGTGGCGCACCGGCGCATCGACAAGATCTTCAAGTGTGACGACCTCTCCGGCATCGGCATCGCCGGCGCCGCCGGCCCGGCCATGGAGATGGCCAAGCTGTTCCAGACCGAGCTGGAGCACTACGAGAAGGTCGAGGGCGACAATCTCTCGCTGGAGGGCAAGGCCAACAAGCTGGGGCAGATGATCCGCCTGAACCTGCAGGCGGCGATGATGGGGCTGGCCGTCATCCCCCTCTTCGCCGGCTTCGACGAGAAGGCGGGGGTGGGCCGGCTCTTCAAGTACGACATCACCGGCGGACGCTACGAGGAGACGAACTTCGAGGCGCAGGGCTCGGGCGCCACCCTGGCCCGCGACTCGCTCAAGAAGCTCTGGCGGCGCGACCTCTCGCGGGAGGAGGGACTCCGCGTGGCGCTCGAGGCCCTCATCGATGCCGCCGACGAGGACGTCGGCACCGGCGGGCCGGATTTCGTCCGGGGGATCTTCCCGACCGTCAAGACCATCACCCGCTCCGGCTTCATGGACGTGCCGGAGGACGAGGTGCGGGTGGTCTGCGAGGAGATCCTCCGCGACCGCAAGAAGTTCGAGCAGGGAGGCTGAGGGGATGCCGCTGCCGTACTACGTCAGCCCCGAGCAGATGATGAAGGACAAGGCCGAGTACGCCCGCAAGGGCATCTCCCGCGGCCGGTCCATCGTGGCCCTGGAGTACCGGGACGGGATCCTGCTGGTGGCCGAGAACCCGTCCACGCTGCTCCACAAGATCTCGGAGATCTACGACCGGATCGCCTTCGCCGGGGTGGGCAAGTACAACGAGTTCGAGAACCTCCGCATCGCCGGAATCCGCCACGCCGACATCAAGGGGTACTCCTACAGCCGGGGGGACGTGACCGCCAAGGCGCTGGCCAACGCCTACTCCCAGGCGCTCGGCAACATCTTCACCCAGGACATCAAGCCCTTCGAGGTCGAGGTGCTGGTGGCCGAGGTGGGAGACGAGAACGGCGGCCGCAACGAGATCTACCACATCCTCTACGACGGGACGATCGAGGACGAGCGCAACTACGCCGCCATGGGCGGCCAGGCCGACGAGATCCGGCGCTTCCTCAAGGAGCACTTCCGCGAGGGGATGACCCTGGCCGAGGCCCTCGGCCTGGGCGTCCGGGCCCTCAACGTCACCCAGAACAAGTCGCTCAGCGAGCGGGACCTCGAAGTGGCCGTGCTCGACCGGACTAAGACCCGGCGCAAGTTCCGGCGGATCCCGCCCGAGGCCATCAGCCAGCTGCTGGCCGCCGGCCGGTGAGGGCCGCTGGCCGGAGTCGTGCTACGCTGAGCTCAGGATGAAGCGCCGGATCTTCGGGCTGGAGAACGAGTACGGCCTCACCTGCACGCTCAATGGGCAGCGCCGGCTGAGTCCGGACAACGTCGCCCGTTACCTGTTCGAGAAGGTCATCCCGGGCGCCCGCAACGCCAACGTGTTCCTGGAGAACGGGGCCCGGCTCTACCTGGACACGGGCTTCCACCCCGAGTACGCCACCCCCGAGTGTGACGACGTCACCGAGCTGGTGATCCACGACAAGGCCGGCGAGCGGATCGTGGAGGACCTCCTGCACCAGGCCGAAAAGCGGCTGCGCGAGGACGGCATCTCCGGCAACATCCTGCTGTTCAAGAACAACACCGACTCGGCCGGCAACTCCTACGGCTGCCACGAGAACTACCTGGTGAGCCGGGATGTGTCCTTCCAGCGGCTGGCCGAGGCGCTGATCCCCTTCTTCGTCACGCGCCAGATCTTCGCCGGCGCGGGCAAGGTCCTGCAGACCCCACGGGGCTTCCACTACTGCCTGAGCCAGCGGGCGCAGCACATCTGCCAGGAGATCTCGGGCGCCACCACCTCGTCCCGGTCCATCATCAACACCCGCGACGAGCCGCACGCCGACGCCGAGCGCTACCGCCGCCTGCACGTGATCGTGGGCGACTCCAACATGTCGGAGGTGGCGACCTACCTGAAGATCGGCACCACCGCCCTGGTGCTGGACATGATCGAGGACGGCTTCTTCGACCGCGACTACTCCCTGCAGTCGCCGGTCCAGGCCATCCGCGACATCTCCCACGACCCGACCCTGCGCGAGACGGTCAAGCTCAAGGACGGCCGCAGCATCTCGGCCCTGCAGCTGCAGTTCGAGTACCTGGAGTACGCCACCCGGTACGTGAACTCCATCAGCCCCGACCCGGTGACCAAGGACGTCCTGGCCCGCTGGACGGACGTGCTGGAGAAGCTGGCGACCGACCCCATGCAGCTCGACCGGGAGCTCGACTGGGTGATCAAGCGGCAGTGGATCGAGTCGTACATGAGCCGCCACCGCCTGTCCTGGCGCGACCCGAAGATCTCGCTGATGGACCTGCAGTACCACGACATCCGGCCCGACCGCGGTCTCTACTACCGGCTGGCCGCCCGCGACATGGTGGACCGGATCACCGACGACGAGACGATCGAGCAGGCCAAGCACGTGCCGCCCCAGACCACGCGGGCCCGCCTCCGGGGCGAGTTCATCCGGCAGGCCAACCTCAAGGGCAAGGACTACCGGGTGGACTGGGTGTACCTGAAGCTCAACGACCCCGAGCGCGAGACGATCCTCTGCAAGGACCCGTTCCAGTCCCACGACGAGCGGGTCGCCCGGCTGATTCGATCGTTTTGATCCTCGGAGGGGGCTGCGCCCCCCTTCCGACGCTTCGCGGGCCTGACAGCCCGCTTCGCTGCCTCCTCCCGAGAACTGGTTGCGCCGGCGAATCCCACCCCCTGACCGCCGTTGCGCCGGCGGAGCCGAAGTGCCGGTCACCGGCACTGGAAAATTGACTGGGTCTCGCCAGGGGTGCTACGTCTGGAAGCACCATGCTTTCCTGGAACAAGGCCTCCGCGAAAGTCCCTGCCAACGCCGGTGACCTGAGCGCCTTCATCGACGAAGGCTCCGAGATCGAGGGCAAGTACAGCTTCAGCGGCACGGTAATGCTCAACGGCCGGTTCAGCGGCGAGATCGCCACCGGCGATAGCCTCATCATCGGCGAGAAGGGCGTGGTCCGGGCCAACATCCGGGCCGGCACCGTCGTCGTCAGCGGCGAGGTGACCGGCAACATCGAGGCCACCGAGCGGGTGGAGCTGCGCGGCAGCGCCCGGATGTACGGGGATGTGGCAGCGCCGGTCGTCGTCGTCGAGGAAGGCGTGGTGTTCGAGGGCCACTGCCGCATGACTCAGCGGGCCAGCGCCACGCAGGCCACGCCGGCCAGGACCACGGCCGCCGCCAGCGCGCGGGGAGCCAGCCCGCCTTCCTTAAGCCAGACGCTGCCCACCACCGCCGACAGCACGATGGAGACCTCGCGGGCGGCCACCACGTAGCTCGCCTTCGACAGCCGGAAGGCGAAGAGCACCAGCAGGTAGGCGGTCAGCGTCATCGTGGCGGCCAGCAGGATCGGCCGCCGGTTCACCGCCCACTCGGCGGCCAGCGCGCCGCTGGCCCGGACGGCCGGCCACAGCAGCGCGGTCACGCCCAGCCCCATGAGCGTGACGTAGGACAGCGGGTGCAGGTGCCCCACGCCGGCCTTGTCCACCAGCGAGTAGACGGCGATCGTGAGGCCGGTGGCGACCGCCCATCCGGTGCCGGCCCCGCCCGCCAGCAGCCCGGCGCGCAGACGCTCCCAGCCCTGGGCGATGGCGTGGAGCGCGACGATCCCGACGACGACGAGGCCGATCCCGAGCGCGCCCAGGGTGGAGGGGCGCTCGTCGAGGGCGACCAGCGCGAGCACCGGCACCAGCGCCACGCCGAGCCCGCGGGCGACCGGGTAGACGAGCGAGAGCGCGCCTGCCGCGTAGGACCGGCCCAGGGCGTAGAAGTAGAGGGCGTGGAGCACGGCGGTGGCGGCCACGAAGGGCAGGGCCGCCGCCGGTAACCCCTCCGCTCCCAGGCGCGCCAGGGCGAAGGGCAGCAGGAGCAGCGCCGAGAGCGCCTGGGCCGTCCAGAGAAAGCAGAGCGAGTGGCGCGCGCGCTTGGCCAGGGCGTTCCACGCCACGTGAAGCACCGCAGCGACCAGCACGAGGCCGAGCGCGGGCAGCGGCATCAACCGGCCTCGTGCGTCCGGCGGCGGCGGGCGACGGGCATCAGGCGCCCAGGTAGGCGTCGCGCAGGCCGGGGTCGGCGGCCAGCGCGGTGGCCGGTCCCTCGCGCACGATGCGGCCCACCTCCAGCACGTAGGCACGGCTGACCGTCGCCAGGGCCTGGCGGACGTTCTGCTCGACGAGCAGGAGCGTGGTGCCCTCGGCTACCAGTCTCCGGATGGCCTCGAAGACACGCGTCACGAAGATCGGGGCCAGGCCCAGCGAGGCCTCGTCGACCAGCAGCATCCGCGGGCGGCCGATCAGGGCCCGGCCGAGGGCGAGCATCTGCTGCTCGCCGCCGGAGAGCGTCCGGGCCCGCTGCGTCCGGCGCTCGGCCAGCCGCGGGAACAGCGCGTAGACCCGGTCGAGCTCCTGCCGCACCGCCGCCCGGCCGCGCAGGCGGTAGGCGCCGGCCTCGAGGTTCTCGGCTACGGTGAGGT
>DATLZL010000537.1:0-2603 GCA_035574035.1 Binatia bacterium
CGGCCGGCGCCGGGCCCGCTGCTCGCGATCGACCCGCCGCGCCCGCGGGCCGAGTACCGGCCGGTGGCCCCGGCCGAGGCCGTCAGGATCGGCACCGCCGTGTCGGTCGACGTCGAGGGCGAGCCGGTGCTGATCGCGAACGTCGAGGGCCGGCTCTACGCCGTCGCCGACCGCTGCGGCGAGAGCCCGCTGCCGCTCCGGTTCGGCACGCTCGAAGGCCCCGTGCTGCGCTGCCCGTGGCACGGCTGCCGCTACGATGTGCGCACCGGCGAGCGGCTGGACGCCGGGCCCGGGCGGGTGCGGGTGGTCCCCGTGCGCGTCGCCGAGGGCCAGGTCCAGGTGGCGGTGTGCCCCGCACGCTGATCGCCGGCTTCGGCAACGAGCTGCGGGGCGACGACGGCCTGGGCCTCGCCGTCGTCCGCCGGCTCCGCGAGCGCGGCCGGACGGGGCCCGACGTGGAGGTGCTCGAGGTCGGCACGGCGGGCATCGGCCTGGCCCAGGCCCTGCTCGACCCGTGGGACCGGCTCGTCATCGTGGACGCCGTCGCGCGCGGGCGGGCGCCCGGGACCGTCTACACGCTGCGGGTCGAGGACGTGGAAACCGCGGTCCAGGTCGACCTGCACCAGGCGGTCCCGGCCCGCGTGCTGGCGCTGGCCAAGGCGCTAGGGCGGCTGCCGCGCGAGGTCTGGATCGTGGGCTGCGAGCCGGGCGAGGTCGACGAGCTGACGACGGAGCTGAGCCCGCCCGTCCGGGCGGCGGTGGACGCGGTCGTCGCCCGGGTCGAGTCGCTGCTCGACCCCGCGGCCGGGCGGGCCGCGGACCCCACCGGGCCGCCGCTCGACCTGGCCGCCCGCGACGAGGTCCTGCAGGTCATGTTCTGGCTCACGGGCGAGGGGCTCGGGCCCGACGTGACCGCCGCCGACGTGGCGCGCTTCGTCGGCGACGAGCGGGGCGTGGCGACGGTGCTCGCGCAACTGGTCGCCGACGGCTACGCGGCGCCGGCGGGAACCGGCGCCTTCCGGCTGACGCCGCTCGGCCAGGCCGAAGGGCGCCGGCGTTTCCTGGAGGAGTTCGAGCCCTACCTGGCCCGGCGGGGCCACGGCGAGTGCGGGAGCGCGGACTGCGACTGCGTCCGCGGCGGCGAATGCCGGAGCCGGTGAGCGCGCCCGCCAGCTGCGGCTGCGGCTCCGGCCTGGCGGCCGGCGAGTGCCTGTGCCCGGCCACGCCGATCGCCCGGCTGATCGGCCGTCGCTACGCGCTCGGCCTGTTGAGCCTGATCTCGACCCGGGGTCGCGTGCGCTACTCCGAGCTCCGCCGGCGCCTGGGCGGCGTCAGCTCCTCCACACTGGCCGGCCGCCTCGCGGACCTCGAGCGCGCCGGCCTGATCGCGCGCCAGGTCGACGCCGCCACCCCGCCCCGCGTCGAGTACATTCTCACGGCCCGGGGCCGGGAGCTCTGCGCCGTCCTCACCGACTTCCTGCGCCGCGGGCGCCGCTCGCGGTGACGCCCTTTTTTTGGCCGCCGAGGTTCGAGATGTCGAAGCAGGTTCGAGCGACCGAATCCGAGCCACCCGGAGGTGCCCGATGCTCGCCGCCGCGCGACTCGTCCTGACCGTCGTCCTCGCCCTGCTCCCGGCCGCCCCGGCCCCCGGCCCCGCCGCCGAGCCGCCGCGCGGCGGCACGCTGGTGGTGGCGCTGACCGCCGATCCCGGCCACCTCAACCCCGCCATCACCACCAGCGGGGCGACGCACGCGGCGGCCGAGCTGGCCTTCAACGGCCTGCTCGGGCGCGACGAGCGCGGCGAGCCGGTGCCCGAGCTGGCCGAGAGCTGGCGCATCGAGCAGGGCGGAGCCGTCTACCGCTTCCGGCTGCGCGAGGGCGTGACCTGGCACGACGGCCGGCCGTTCACCGCCGCCGACGTGAAGTTCAGCTTCGAGGAGCTGCTGCTCAAGTACCACGCCCGCACGCGCGCCTCCATGGGCCCCGCCCTGGCCGGCATCGACACGCCCGACGACCGGACGGTCGTCTTCCGCTTCCACCACCCCTACGCGCCGCTGCTGCTGCAGCTCGACGCCACCGAGGCTCCGATCCTGCCGCGCCACGTCTTCCAGGGCGCCGATCCCGAGCGCCACCCCGCCAACGCGAGCCCGGTCGGCACCGGGCCGTTCCGCGTCGTCAGCTACGCGCGGGGGTCGGAGGTTCGCTTCGCGCGCCACCCCGGCTACTTCAAGCCGGGCCTGCCCTACCTGGAGGCGGTCGTCATGCGCGTCATCCCCGACGCCGGCACCCAGGTGCTGGCCCTCGAGCGGGGCGAGGTGGACTTCCTCTGGGGCGTGCCCGGCCCCGACCGGGCCCGGCTGGCCGGCGACGCCCGCTTCCGCCTGGCCCAGACCTCGTACCACCCCGGCGGCTCGAACTGCATCATGACCGTGAGCTTCAACCTGGACCGGCCGGCGCTGCGCGACGGGCGGGTGCGACGGGCCATCGCCCACGCCGTGGACCGGACGCCGTTCGTCACCCAGATCCTGTTCGGCGAGGGGCGGGCCGCGACGGCGCCGATCTCGAGCGAGATCGCCTGGGCCCACGCCCCCGGGCTGCCGCTG
>DATLZL010000538.1:0-30704 GCA_035574035.1 Binatia bacterium
AGCCCGATGACCAGCCGAGCGCCGCGGGCGCGGGCCAGCGCGACGGCGTAGAGGCCGAGCAGGCCGAGGCCCTGGACGACCACGCAGTCTCCCACGCCGATCTCGGCGGCCTCCGTGGCGGCCACCATCGTCGCCACCCCGCAGTTGAGGGGGGTCGCCTCCTCGTCCGTGACGTCGTCCGGCACGCGCACGAGACCGGTGCCCAGTAGCACTGAGCAGTACTCGGCGAAGCCGCCCAGGAGGGCGCGCGTACCCTGCACCCCCTCGTGGCCGTACTTGCGGAGGGCCGAGCACTTCTGCGGCATATCGAGGACCCGGCAGGCATGGCAGTGGCCGCAGGCGACGAACATCGTCCACGTGATCCGGTCCCCGACTCGGAGCGGGGCGCCGCGCAGGTCGGCCGTCACGCCGGGTCCCAGAGCCGCGACCGTGCCCAGGATCTCGTGACCCAGGATGCCCGGCACCGGGCTGGCGCGCTTCCCTTCCCAGGAGTGGAGGTCCGAGCCGCAGATGGTGGACATCCGGACCCGGACGAGGACCTCCCCGGGGCCCGGCTCTTCGAGCGGGTAGGCCCGCAGGACGAAGGGCTTGCCCGGCCCCTCGAACACGGCCGCGCGGGCGGTGGCACCCATCATGCGGGACGTCGGCACGGACGGCTCGTCCACCGGCTCATTCTCCCCGAGCCTAGCGCCCGTAGAGCAGCCGCGGCAGCATGAGCGCGAGCTCCGGGAAGAGGAACACCAGCAGCGCCCCCAGGATCTGCAGTAGCATGAAGGGCGCCATCCCCAGGTAGATCTCCTTCAGCTCCCACTGGGGCATGATGCCCTTGAGGTAGTAGGCGGACAGCGCCACCGGCGGCGACAACCAGCAGGTCTGCAGCGTGACCGCCATCAGGATGGCGAACCACAGCAGGGGCAGCTCGAGCTTGGTGATGATCGGGACGAACATCGGCATGATGATGACGACGATCGGGACCCACTCGAGCGGCCAGCCCAGCACGAACGTGACGACGAGGATGCCGAGGATCAGGACCGCCGGCGGCAGGTCGAGCCCGAGCACGGACTCGGCGATCAGGCGCGGGGTGCCGAAGCGGGAGAAGACAGCGCCGAAGAAGTTCGACGCCGTGAGCAGGATCATGACCATGCTGGTCGTCTCGGCGGTGCGGAAGACGGCGTCCTTGACGATCCACGGCGTCAGGCGGCGGTGGGCGAGCGCCACCAGCACCGCGCCCAGGCACCCGAGCGCGGCGCCCTCGGTGGGGGTCGCGAACCCGGACAGGATGGCGCCCAGGGTGGCCAGGATGAGCGCGCCCGGCGGCACCAGTCCGACGACGAACTCGCGGAGCACGTCCGCCCGGGAGACGCTGCGCTCGGCCGCCGGCAGCGGCGGTCCGACGGCCGGTCGCAGGTACGACCAGGTCAGCGTGTAGACGAGGTACAGGGCCGACAGCAGCAGGCCCGGCACGATCGCCGCCACGAACAGCCGGGCCACCGAGAGCTCGAGGACGGCTCCCATGACCACCAGCATGATGCTCGGTGGGATCAGGATACCCAGCGTCCCGCCGGCGGTGATCGTCCCCGCGGCCAGCCGCTGGCTGTAGCCCGACTTCTGCATCGCCGGCGCCGCCATCAGCCCGATCACGGTCACCGAGGCCCCGGTGATGCCGGTCGCCGCCGCGAAGAGCGTGGCGGTCACGATCGTCGCCAGGTACAGCGAGCCCCGCATCGACCCGCACAGGAGCTGGAAGGCGCGGAACAGCCGGTCCATCAGCCCCGCACGCTCCAGCAAGTAGCCCATGAACGTGAAGAGGGCCACCGCCGCCAGCACGGGCTCCATCATCGTGGAGAAGATCTGGAAGGTCAGGAGATGGAAGACCTGCTCGCCCAGCCCCACGTACCCGAACGCGAAGCCGACCACCATCAGGGTGAAGGAAATCGGGAAGCCGGCGCAGATCACCGCGAACAGCGTGGCCAGCAGGACGAGCCCCAGGACCTCCAGGCTCATGTCCAGCGGCCCCGCCACGCGGCCTGGACGCTCTTGATCAGCTCCGACACGCCCTGGAGCAGCAGCAGCGCCGCCGTGACCGGAATGACGGTCTTGAATGGGTAGACGGGGAGCCGTCCGGAACTGAACATGCGCTCCCGGAACAGCCACGACTCGTAGGCGAACCCGGCGCTGAGCCAGAGGAACATGGCCATCCCGGGCAGGAACAGGCCGGCATAGAAGACGGCGTCCACCACCGCCTGGGTGCGCGGGGACCACCGATCGTAGAGGAAGTCGGTGCGGATGTGCCCGTGCCGGTAGAGGGTGTAAGCCGCGCACAGCATGAAGTGGGCCCCGTAGGTCATGGTCGCGATGTCGTACGACCACGCCGTCGGCCGGTCCACCTTGCGCACCACGATCTCCCAGACGAGGACCGCGGCCATCGGGACCACCAGCCAGGCGGCGGTGAGGCCGGACCACCGGCTAATTTGGTCGAGACCCAGCGCCAGGCGTGCGGCCCAGCCCGTTCGGCCGCCGGCACAGCCGGACGGGGCAGGATGCGGGCCCAGCTCGATCCCGGCCACCGGGGCTTACTCGACGGCGCCGCTGATCAGCACCGACAGCTTGGCCGTCTCGCGCGTGTACGGGACGACCTCGCGGGCGAACGCCCGCTGGGAGTCGAGCACCTTCTTGAAGAACGGGTCCTGAGCCTCGAACCGGGCGAGCACTTTCTTGGCGGCGGCGATGAAGGCCGGTGCGTAGTCGGTCGGCGCGTCGAACAGGGTGACCCCCTTCTGGGTCTTCAGCACGCCGAGCGCCTTCGCGTTTTCGTGGATGAAGTACATCATCGCCTCCAGGATCGAGGCCTTGGTCGCCAGCTCGACCATGGCCTGGAGGTCGGGCGGCAGCGCCCGCCACCGGGCCCCGTTGATCACGATGTCGGCGACGTCGACCGCCTGGTGGATGCCCTGGATGGAGTAGAACTTGAAGAGGTCGGCCAGGCCGAGCTTGAGATCACTGGCCGGGTTGATCCACTCCACGCCGTCCACGAGGCCCCGCTCGGCCGCCTGGAGGACCTCGCCGCCGGCCAGGCTCATCGGCACGCCGCCCAGCTCCTTGAGCACGTCGCTCGGCAGCCCCGACGAGATCCGGAATCGGAGGTTCTTGAAGTCGGCGACCGAGCGCAGGGGCTTCTTGAACCAGCCGAGCGCCTCCGGCCCGTCCGGCGCGTAGAGGAACGGCATCACGTCCATGCGCAGGACCTTCTGGTAGAACTCGACGTACAGGTCACGGCCGCCGCCCCGGTAGTACCAGGCGAGGTGGCCCAACTGGTCCAGCCCGCTGCCCGCCCCACCCAGGGGGGCGCTGAACAGACCGGCCGCGACGTGCTTGCCGGTCGCGTAGTGCGTCCACCACTGCCCGGCGTCGACCAGGCCCTTGTTGACGGCATCCAGGACCTCGAAGGCGCCCACCACTGCGCCGCTGGGCAGCACCTCGATCTTGAGCCGGCCGCCCGACATCCGGTCCACGTTACCGGCGAGCCGCTGCAGGAACTCCATGTGCGGGTTCCCGGCCGGCACCGCGCTCTGCAGCTTCCAGCGGACGGTCTGGGCCTCGGCCAAACCCCCGGCCAGTCCCATCGCTCCCACGACGAGTCCGAGCACCGCGATCATGCGTCGCACGGCTGTCCCTCCTTGCCGGCCCCCGGGCCTCGCCGGGCCCCCACGCGCCCCGCGGGCCCGGGCCGGCTCACGCCCACGGCAGCGAGTACGTCTTGACGTGTGTGAAGCTCTTCATCGCCTCCAGGACACTCTCCTTGTGGCCGAGGCCGGAGAGTCCTTGATGCCGCCGAACGGGGTGAGCTCCAGCCGGTAGCCCGGGACCTCCCACACGTTGACGGTACCGACCTCGAGCTCGTTGACGAAGCGCGCGATCCAGTCGAGGCGCCAGGTGCAGACGGCGGACGACAGGCCGTACGCCGTCGCGTTGGCCAGGCGGATCGCCTCGTCGATGTCGGGGAAGCGCATTTCCGGCGACACCGGCCCGAACGTCTCGTCGGGCACGAACCCGCAGGCGGGCGGCACGTGGTCCAGCACCGTCGCGGCGTAGAGGTCGCCCCGCCGCTCGTGGCCGTAGCGGAGCCCCGGCCGCGAGGGCGTCGGACACCCGGCCCTCGACCCTGCGGGCGGCCGCCTCGTCGATCAGCGTGCCCATGTCGACCGTGCGGTCCATGGGGTCGCCGTAACGCACCGCCGCGGTGCAGTCGACGAGGCGGTCGACGAACCGATCGGCGATGGCCTCGTGCACGAGGATTCGCTTGACGGCGGTGCAGCGCTGGCCGGAGTTCCGGTACGAGCCGGCGGCGGCCAGCGCGGCGGCGGCGCCGGGGTCGGCGTCCGGCATGACGGTGATGAGCTCCACGTCCGGGTTCGTGATCAGCTCGTCGCCGATCTCGGCCGGGTCGCCGGTGACGACCGAGAACATGGCCGGCGGCAGCCCGGCCTCGTACAGGAGATCGGCCAGCTGCAGGGCCGTGAGCGGGGTCTTCTCCGACGGCTTCAGGACCATGCGGTTGCTGGTGGCGATGGAGGGCGCCACCTTGTGCGCGACCTGATTGAGCGGGTGGTTGAACGGGGTGATGGCGGCGATGACCCCGCGCAGCGGATCGCGCTGGGTGTAGATGCGCCGGGCCCGACCGTGAGGCGCGATGTCGCCGGAGAAGATCCGCCCGTCGTCGACCACCGCCGCCTGGGCGGCGAACGTGACGACGTCGCGGGCCCGGTCGACCTCGTGCAGCGTGTCCTTCTTGCACAGTCCGGATTCGGCCGTGATCAGGTCGGAGATCTCCTCGCGCCGGGCGGCGAGGGCGTCGGCCGTGCGGCGCAGGATCGTGGCCCGCTCGTGCCGGGTCAGCGACGGCCGGAACCGCCGGGCGGCGGCGAAGGCCCGGCGGACGTCGGCCACCGTGGCCCGGGGGACGGTGCCGACGAGGCTCCCGTCCCACGGGTTCCGCACCTCGATCACGCGCCCGCCGCCGACCGGCTCGCCGGCGATCCGCATCGCCTCCGCTCGAACGTCCGCAGCAATCGCTGCTCTCCGCCGCCCCGGGATCAGGCCACCCGGTTGAGCGCCACGTCGAAGATGTCGAAGTTCCGCCGCCGGGTCTCGGGTTCGAGGCCCGGCGCCCGGCGATTCACCAGCAGCGGCACCGGCTGCTCGGCCAGGCCCCCGTGGGAGCGCAGCGGCGCGTCCAGCGCCGCGAGATCGTGCCGGCCGCGGCCCGTCCCCAGCACAGTGTGGCGGTCGGCCACGACCACCAGGTCCCCGACCCGGTCGGGCGGCAGCTCGAACCGCTTGCACGCCTCCTCCCGCCCGAGGACGAGCTCGACGCCGCCCACATCCGCCAGGCGGGCGGCCACCTCGCCGCGATCCGCTCCGGCCGCCAGGTAGACGGTCGCGAAGGATCCCAGGGCTCCGTGGTGGACCACGTACGGATCGGTGATGGGCAGGATCACGCGGGCCCGGGCGGACCCCAGCCAGCCGTCGAGGAGGTCCTGCAGGTAGATCACGCGCGGGGCGCCGCTCGGGTCCGTCTTGGCGTTCATCCCGTGGTCGGCGGTCAACGCCACCGTCGCCCCGAGCGCGTCCAGGCGGGCGAGATAGCCGTCCACCATCCGGTAGAAAGCGTCGGCCTCGGGCGTGCCCGGCGCGTGCTTGTGCTGCACGTAGTCGGTCGTCGACAGGTAGGTCACGTCGGGCCGCACGCGCTCGAGCAGGCGGACCCCGGCCGCCAGCACGAACTCGGACAGGGCGGCGCTGTAGACGTCGGGCACCGGCCGCCCCACGAACCGGACCGCGTCGTCGATGCCGTGCTCGGCCTCGGTGGTCCGGTCGGCCCGCTCGGAGGAGAAGCAGATGCCGCGGAGCCCGTGACCGAGCAGGCGCCGCAGCTTGTCTTTAGCGGTGACGACGGCGACCCGGGCCCCGGCCTCGGCGAAGGCGGCCAGGATCGTGCCGCACCGGAGGTAAGCGGGGTCATTCATCATCACCTCGACGCCGGTCTCGGGGTCGTAGAAGTAGTTGCCCGAGATGCCGTGGACGGCCGGGGGGACGCCGGTGACAATGGACACGTTGTTCGGGTTGGTGAAGGTCGGCACGACCGCGTCGACGGTCAGCGCCGTCCCCTGCTCCAGCAGGCGGGCCAGGTACGGCGCCTGACCGGCGGCCACCGCCCGGGTGATGTAGTCGGGCGCGCAGCCGTCGATGCAGAGCACCACCAGCGGGCGGTCCGGCCACCGGTACGTCCGCCCGTTCACCGAGATCGTGGCGGGTGCGGTCACGCTGAACCTCCGTCGATGCCGGGAGCGTCCGGCGCGCCTCGGCGCCGCCGATGGTGGCCCGAGCCTCACGATAAGTCGAGCAAATTTTCCTTATCGCGACGATAAAGCCTCGTTATGCTACGCTCCGCCCGGCGGGAGGACACCGGGTGCCGGCGCTCCAGCTCAACCTCAACAAGCTATGGACGTTCGAGGCGGTCGGACGGCTCGGAAGCTTCACCGCCGCCGCCCGCGAGCTGCACATCAGTCAGCCGGCGGTCACGGTGCAGGTGCGCGAGCTCGAGGCGTACCTCGGCGTTCCCCTGATCCAGCGAGGCCGCCGGGGTGCGCTCCTCACGCCCGACGGCGAGGTTCTCTACGGCTACGCGCGCCAGGTCGTCACCGCCGCGCTAGCCGCCCAGCAGGCGGTGGCCGGGGCGCGGGAGCTGGCCGGGGGCACGCTGCCGCTGGTGGCGACGCCGACGGCCGCCTCGTACGTCCTGCCGGCGGTCCTGCGCGCCTTCACGGCCCGCTATCCGGGCGTGCACCTGCAGCTGCTCGTCCTGAACTCCCGGGACGCGCTCGCTTCCCTGGCCGACCTGCGGGCGGACCTCGGGGTCATGCCGGGCGAGATGTCGGACGCGCGGCTGGTGACCGTGCCGTTCTTCGAAGACCGCCTGGTGCTGGCCGTGCACCCCGGCCACCGGCTGGCCGGACACCGCACCATCGCGGTCCGCCAGCTGCAGGGCGAGCGGATGATCTTCCGCGAGCGCGGATCGGGCACGCGCGCGCTGATCGAGGCCGAGCTCCGGCGGGCCGGCGTGCGGGTCCGGCCGGTGATGGAGCTCGCCAGCAACGAGGCGACGCTGGAGGCGGTGGCGGCCGGTCAGGGCGTCGCCTTGGTCTCGGCCGAGATGGCGCGGCGCGCGGTCGAGATCGGGCGCCTGGCGGCCGTGGATGTGCGGGACGTGCGGCTGCGGCGAACCTTCTGGTTCGTGTTCCGGCGGGACCGCGCCCACTACCCGACGATCCGGGCGTTCATCCAGACGGGTCAGAGCGTGATGCGGAGCACGCGGGGGCTTGTGCGGCCGGCCTCCCGTCCCGATTCGTGACCGCGGTCGCCGCCGCGACCGCGCCGGGAGTCGCCGGCACGTGATGTGCAGGCCGTCCCCGGAACTTGACGCCGCCGCCGGCCGGGCCCGTCACCGCCGGCGGCCAGGAGGGAGACCGATGACCGATGTCCGTGCGAGGCTGCAGCGCGAGCGTGAGCTGGTCGTCGCCCGACTCCGCGAGCTGGGAGTGGTCGTCCGCGAGTCCGCGCCGGGACTGGACGGGATCGACCCGGCCCGGGACCTTGCCGACCAGGTCCAGGCCAACACACGCCGCGAGCTGGGGCTGCTGACCCGGGAGCGGCTCCTGGAGCGGGCGACGCGCCTGCAGGGAGCCCTGCAGCGTCTGCACGACGGCACGTACGGACTCTGCGTCGAGTGCGGCGAGCCGGTGGCGCCCGCCCGCCTGAACGCCATCCCCGAAGTCGAGACGTGCCGGCCCTGCCAGGAGCGGCTGGAGGAGCAGGCGGCGTGAGCCGGCGGCGGCACCCCGCCGCACGCCTGGAACCCGGAGCGGCGATCAGCCGGCGCGCTTGACCTGGTCGGCCAGCTTGCAGAACGCGCACACCGCGCCGGTCGTCACCTGTCCGCAGCGGGTGCACTCCTGCAGGGGGACCGGATCGGCGCGCTCGAACGCCGCCCGCGCCCGGTCCAGGAACCCGAACAGGAAGGTGTGCTTCGTCCCCGGCGAAGCCTCCTCCATCCGGTTGAGGAGCTCCTTGTGGGCGATGGAGGTGGCGCCGGCGGCGAACGGACACTCCTCGACGATGTAGTCGATCCCGCGCAGGAAGGCGTAGGCGGCGGTCTCCCGCTCGGTCAACCGGTAAAGCGGCTTCACGCGGCGCACGAGCTTGGGGTGCGTGGACGGCAGCGCCGGACCCTGGCGCGCCAGGGCGTCGGTCTGCCAGTGCATCACCGAGCCGAACAGCGTGGCGGCCTCGTCGTCCAGGTTGTGGCCGGTGGCCACGACCGGGAAGCCGCCCTCCAGCGCCACCCGGTTCATCAGGTAGCGCTTGCTCAGTCCGCACCCCGAGCACGGCGGCCGGCGGGTAACGTCCTTGATGACCGGCACCGGCGCCCCGACCGCGTCGGCCACGCGCACGACCTGCAGCGGCGCTCCACGCTCGGCGGCGAACCGCTCGCACCGAGCCCGCGACTCTTGCGAATAGTCGAAGATGCCGAGGTCGAGGTAGAGACCGGTCGTCCGGTATCCCTCGCCGATCAGCACGTCCCAGAGCGCCAGGGAGTCCTTGCCGCCCGAGACGGCCACCAGCACCGGCTCCTCGCGGGTGAACATCCGGTGGCGCCGGATCGCCTCCCGCACCTGGTTGCGGAAGAACTCCAGGAAGTCGGCGGCACAGAAGGCGGCATTGTGGCGGCGCAGCTCCAGGACGGCCTCGCCGCCGCACCGGCGGCACTTCACCGGGCGCCTCCCGACATCACCGGCCGCAGCTCGAGGACGTCGTCATCGTTCACGACCTGGTCGGCCGTCACCAGCGTGTCGCCGCGGATCACCAGCACCGTCTCCGGCACGATCTGGAGCTCGCGCAGCACCTCCCGCACGCGCCGGCCGCCGCGCACCTCGACCTCGCGCCGCGGGTTGCGCAGGATGACCTTCATGCCGCCGGGAACCCGGGCCGGGCCTTGATCTCCCGCAACTGGGCCAGGTGGGTGCGGTCGTGCTCGGCCTGGAGCTTCCACCACTGCGCCAGGTCGAGGTCGCCCAGCCGGAAATGCTTGAAGGTGAGCGGGCGCGGGTCCACCTGTCCCAGCCGTTCGATCGACTGCCGGCTGCGCTCGCGCACCGCCTTCATGGCGGCGATCAGCTCGCCGATCGGCTTGCCGGCCTGAGGCCACACGACGGGCGGCGCCTCGGCCGGGCCCGGCGGCCAGGGCGGCAGGGGCGGGATGGCGGCGTAGTCGGCGGGGAACGGCGCCAGCCGGCCGGCGGCCTCCGCCTCGCGCGTGAGCTTGGTGGTGAGCTTGCCGGTGTTGATCTCGGCGATCGTGAGGTGGTCCACGACCTCGCCCACCGACCATTCCTTCTCGCCCGGCTTCCAGTCCGCCTGCCGCTGGGAGAGGTCCTCGACCTCCCGTAGGACCTCGGCTCGCACCGCCTGCAGCTCGTCCCACAGCTCCTGGATCACTCGGGGTAGTGTCATCGGGCTTCGAGTATACCCCCGGACCGCGCCGGGT
The DNA here is from genome assembly GCA_035574035.1 of Binatia bacterium. Lineage (GTDB taxonomy): Bacteria > Methylomirabilota > Methylomirabilia > Rokubacteriales > CSP1-6 > DATLZL01. Next base: position 9,605 of record DATLZL010000538.1, read on the forward strand.
CCCGGCGGCCCTTCCCGGCGGGGGCAAGCGACGCGCTGAGCACGACCGGGCCCGTCGGCACCCGGGTCCCCGTCACCGGCTCCAGCGTGATCGACACGGCGCGCACGGGGCCGGAGGCCGGCGGCAAGGCGTGCACCGCGCGGCCCGAGCGGTCGGGCCGGAAGGTGCCGGCGGCGCTCGCCTTTCCGTCCCCGATGGTCCAGGCGTGATAGATCCGATCCGAGGGCAGCGCCGGCAGCCCGGTGATCACGAGCCGGCCGCCGGCCAGGTCGCTCCAGATGAGCCGGCCCCGAGCGCTCCGGGCCGGTCCCGCGCCCTCGAGGACGACGAGGCGCGTGTCAGGCTCGGCGAGCACTCCGAGCAACTCCTCGGCGCTCTCCTGCTGCCGGAGCCGTTCGCGCAGGTCGGCCAGCTCGCGCGCCATGCGACCCAGGCGCGCCTCGTAGCGGGCGGCGACGAATCCGGCGCCCAGGAACGCTCCGACCAGCATCGCGGCCGCCGCGCCGACGGACCATCGCACCCAGGCCCGGCGCAGGGCCGAGGGCCCGTCTTCGAGATCCTTCTCCATGGCGACTCCTATGGGACCCTGAAGGCCGGCCAGTTGCACGCACTTTTATCCGAGATGACGCGGTGCTATGCTTTGTCCGCATTCTTGGGCGACAAAGGAGGAAATGCCCGTGAGCAGATATCTCCTGATCGAGACCAAGGGCCCCCTGGACGGAGGTGACTGGGCGTTCGACCTGGGCAAGCAGCTGCGCGACCTCAACCACCAGGTCACGGTCTACCTGCTGCAGGACGGCGTGCTGACGGCGCGACGGCGCTTCCCGGCCGGTGAGCGGCTGCTGGCCGAGGCCGACAAGAGCGGCCTGCGCGTGCTCGCCGACTCGGTATCGGCCCGCCAGCGCGGCGTCGTCGGTGAGCGGGTGGCCAAGACCGTGACCGTCAGCGACATCGGAGATCTGGTCGAGACCCTGATGGAGCGGACCGACAAGGCGATCTGGCACTGAGCCAGTGGAGGAGACGATGGCCGAGCGCAAGACCCTGCACATCACGGTGACGGCCGGGCCATACGGCAGCGAGAGCCCGGTGAGCGTGTTCCGGCTGGTCGATGCGGCCCTGGATCGGGGCTACCACGTCAACGTGCTCGCCTACGAGGACGCCGTGCTGCTCACGGCCAAGGCCCAGAAGCAGCACGACGACCCCATCTGGAAGGACAAGGACTTCCACCACACCGACGCCGGCAAGGCGCACTCGACGACGGCCGAGTTCGTCGAGCGCCTGCTGGCCAAGGGCCAGGGCGACCCGCACCTGAACTGGTACGTCTGAGGCCTCTGCTGCGTGGAACGGGGCGTTCCACAGGGCTATCACCTCGACGGCGTCGTTCACGGCAGCCTGGCCGACATCTACAAGTGGACCGAGGCAGCGCACCACACGCTGCTGGTGTCCGCGCACTGAGCGGAGGCGGGCATGAGCAAGAAGATCCTGTCCGTGCTCTCGCACACCGAGTACGGCAACCTCGAAGACTCCGATATCGGGCTGTTCGCCTCGGCCTTCGCGCCGGTCGCCGGCTCGTCGATGACGATCCTGCTGGCCGAGGACGCGGTGAACTACGGCGTCCGCGGCCAGCAGGGGACCGGCATCACCATCGCCGGCGCGCCGGTTCAGCCGGGGTTCCTCATCGAGACGGACGTGCAGTCGGTGCAGCAGGCCGGTATCCCCGTCTACGCGCTCCGCGAGGACCTGGAAGAGCGCGGCCTCAGCCAGGACGAGCTGGTCCCCGGCATCAAGCTCCTGAGCCGCTCGGAGCTCGGACGCTTCATCGACCAGTTCGACACCGTCTGGAACTGGTAGGCGGGCGGCGGGCGGGGAGTGGAGCGGTGGCCGAGGTAACCGAGGCCGGGGCGGTGACGGTGGACAACCGGGGGATGCTCTGCGCCCAGGGCATCCTCCGGCTGATGCGGGCTCTGGTCCCGCTGCCGCCCGGGCAGCTCGTGCGGGTGCTGTCCACCGACCCGGCTGCCGAGCACGACTACCCCGCCTGGTGCCGCAGCACCGGTCACGAGTTCCTCCACCACGAGTGGACAGGGGACGGCGTCATCGTCTCCTGGCTCCGGAAGCGGGCGGCGTGAAGCGGCTGGCGGTCATCGTCGCGCGCGGAGAGCTCAACAGCCTGGTCCAGGCCGCGACGCTGCTGATGGCGGCGGCCGCCTCCGGCATCGCCGTGCGCGTCTTCTTCCGGGACGAGGCGATTCCCGCCGTCACCCGGGCCGGAGCCCGGGGGCTTCGGTTGTCGGCGGTCTATCAGGGCCAGGAGGCCGCCATCCGCCGGCGCCTGGCCGCTCAGGGGCTCGACGACGTGGCCGGCCTGCTGCGGACGGTCAAGGAGGGCGGCGACGTGCGGCTCTACGCCTGCAGCTCATCGCTCGCCATCTGGGGCGTCGAGCCCGACCAGCTCCTGCCCGAGATCGACGAGGTACGCGGGCTCACCGCGTTCCTGCTCGAAGACGTCGCCGCCGCCCACCACGTGCTGACCTTCTGAGTGCGCCGGCGCCGCCCGCGCCGGCACCGCCCGCGCCTCCGGCGCCGGCGGCCCCGCTCACCGCCCCGCACCGGGCTCGAGGCGCACGACCCGTCGCGCCTTCAGCTCGTGGCGAGGCAGCGTCCGCCGCGGCACCGCGCGGACCTCGAGCCGCAGGCCCAGGTCGGCCCGGAAGGCCTGGCCCAGGGCGGCGGCGACGGTCGGGTCGGCGGTCTCAACCAGCACCCGGATCTCGTCCAGCTGGCCGTCGCGGAAGACCTGGATCTGGAACTCCTCGACGGCCGGAAAGCGGCGGACGATTCCCTCGATCGCCGAGGGGAACACGTTGACGCCCCGGCAGATCAGCATGTCGTCCAGCCGGCCCCGGACGCCGCCGGCCAGGCGCACGAAAGTGCGCCCGCAGGGGCACGGCTCGTCGGCCAGCTCCACCCGGTCGCCGGTGCGGTAGCGGACGACCGGAGAGCCCACGCGCCCGAGGCTGGTGAGAACCAGCTCGCCGTCGCGGGCCGGAGCACCCGTCACAGGGTCGACCACCTCGGCGATGAACTCCACCTCGTTGACGTGCAGACCGGCCTGCTCGGCGCACTCGTAGCCCCAGGCGCCGACCTCGGTCATCCCGGCGTGGTCGTAGGCGCGCGCACCCCAGCCCTCCTGGATGCGGGCCCGCACGGTGGGGATCCCCGCCCCCGGCTCGCCAGCGTGGACCGTGACCCGGACGGGAAGCTTCGCCGGCTCCATCCCCTGCTCGCGCGCCACGTCCAGCAGGTGGAGCGCGTAGGAGGGGGTGCAGACGAGGGCCGTCGCGCCCAGGCGCTCCATCCACGCCAGGCGCGTGACCGAGTCCTGGCCGCCGCCGGGAATGGCCAGCGCGCCGATCACGCGCGCGCCCTCGAAGCCGGCCCAGAAGCCGACGAACAGCCCGAACGAGAAGGGGAAGAAGATGCGGTCGCCCTCGCCGAGGCCCGCCGCCCGCAGCACGAACGCCCAGCAGCGGGCCCACCACGCCCAGGAGGCCTCGGTGTCGAGCCAGCGCAGGGGTGTTCCGCTGGTGCCCGAGGTCTGGTGCACGCGGATGTACCGCGCCAGCGGGTAGGTCAGGTTCGTCCCGAACGGCGGGTGCTCGGCCTGATCCGCGACCAGCTCGCGCTTGTCGGTGAATGGCAGGCGGGCGATGTCGTCCCAGTCGCGGAGGTCCGCGGCGCGCTCGAGACCGGCCGCCCGCCACTTCCGGCGAAGGAAGGCGTTGCCCGGGCCCCCGCCGGCCGGGGCCAGCACCTCGGCCACCAGCGCGCGCAGCCGCTCCCACTGGAGCGCGCGCAAGCGCTCGCGGGCCAGCGTCTCCAGGGCCGGCTCGTACACGTCAGCGCGCGCGCAGCTTGAAGCGCTGGATCTTGCCCGTGGCCGTCTTCGGCAGCTCGGGGACGAACTCGATCCAGCGCGGGTACTTGTAGGGCGCGATCTGGTCCTTGACGAAGGCCTTGAGTGCCTCGGCCAGGGCCGGAGAGGCCTGGGCGGGGTCCTTGAGCACGACGAACGCCTGGGGCTTGACCAGGCCCTCCTCGTCCTCCTTTCCGACGACGGCCGCTTCCAGCACGGCGGGGTGCTTGATGAGCGTCGCCTCCACCTCGACCGGGGAGACCCATATGCCGCCGACCTTGAGCATGTCGTCACTGCGGCCGGCGTACCAGAAGTAGCCCTCGTCGTCCTGCCAGTACTTGTCGCCGGTCTGGATCCAGGGCCCGAACAGGGTGGCGCGCGTCTTGTCGTGTTGGTTCCAGTAGTAGGCCATGATGGAGTCGCCCTTGACACGCAGGTTGCCGATCTCCCCGCGGGGGACGGGACGGCCCTCGTCGTCGACGACCGCCGCCTCGTAGCCGGGGACCGGCAGGCCCGAGGAGCCCGGCCGCACGCCGCCCGGCCGGTTCGACAGGAAGATGTGCAGCACCTCGGTGGTCCCGATGCCGTCGATGATCTCGACCCCGAACCGGTCCAGCCAGCGCCGGTAGATTTCCTCCGGCAGCGCCTCGCCGGCCGAGACACAGAGCCGCAGCGAGGACAGGTCGAAGCGGCGCTCGGCGTCCTTGACCGCCAGCATGCCGGCGTAGAGCGTCGGCACGCCGAAGAAGAGGGTGGGCCGGTGACGGGTCAGGACCTCGAAGACGCCCTCGGCCGTCGGGCGGTGGGGGAAGAGCACGCTCTGAGCGCCGACCGCCATCGGGAAGTACCCGGCGTTGCCCAGCCCGTAGGCGAAGAAGAGCTTGGCCGCCGAGTAGACCTTGTCGGTCGGCCGGATGCCGAGGACCTGCTTGGCGTAGGTCTCGACGCAGACCCACATGTCGTGGTGCAGGTGCACGGCCCCCTTGGGGAAGCCGGTCGACCCCGAGGAGTAGAGCCAGAAGGCGGCGTCGTCGCGGGAGGTCTCCGCCGCCGTCAAAGAGGGGGAGGCCTTGGCCAGGTGGTCCTCCCACGAGCGATACGGCCCCGGCGGGCCGCCGGCGACCAGCACGTGACGCAGATAGGGCGAGCCGGCGAGCGCCGGACCCGCCTCGGCCAGCAGCGGCGCCGACACGACGGCCACCTTCGCCCGGCTGTCCTCGAGGACGTAGCGATAGTCGGCCGCCCGCATCAGCGTGTTAGTGGGGACGGGGACGGCGCCGATCTTGATGGCGCCCCAGAAGGCGCCCAGGAACTCCGGCGCGTCCAGGCAGATCATCAGGACGCGTTGCTCCATCTCGACGCCGAGGTCGCGCAGGGCGTTGCCGGCCCGGTTGGCGAGTTCGTGGACGTCGGCGTAGGTCAGCACGCGGTCCTCGTAGTGGAAGGCCGGCTGCCAGCCGCGGCCCTCGTCGAGGTGCCGGTCGACGAACCAGGCGGCGACGTTGAACCTGGCCGGCAGGTGATCCGACGCGTTCATGGCGCCTCCGAATCGCCCTCGCCACGCCGAGTGCGTGGCACCGGCGTTGCTAGCTTGTTCCCCATGCAGGAGGTACTGTGATGTCCAGCCCCACGCCTCCCCGACCCGATCCGGACCAGCCGACCGGGCCCGGAAGTCCGCTTCCGCCCGAGCAGCCCAAGAGCCCGCCGAACCGTCCCGGACCCGACGCCGATCGCTCCACGCCCGGGCCGTCCGACATTCCTCGCCCGTAGGCGACTCCGCAGGCCCGGACCGGCGGCTGCCGGGCGGTCAGTCCGGCGGCGCCGGGAGGCCGTCAGGCCCGAGAGAGATCACCGCCGGCGGCGGGCCGGCGCGCTGGCCCGGCGGGTCGCCCGGCGCCGCGAAGACGCCGATGCCGGCTTGGCGCCCCTGACCGCCATGGCCTCGATCTCGACCAGCAGCTCGGGGCGGACGAGGCGACTGACCACCAGCAGCGTGTTCGGCGGATACACGCCGTCGGGGAAGTAGTGGGGAAACACCTCGCTGCGCGCCTTCATGAAGCCCGGGATGTCCTCGGTCCGGGTCAGGAAGGTCTGCAGCCGCACGACGTCGCGCATCGTGCAGCCCGCCGCCTCGACCACCGCCCGCACGTTCGCCAGCGCCTGCTTGGTCTGGGCCACCACGTCGCCGACCGCCACCTGGCCATCGGCCGCCACACCGACCTGTCCGGCCACCACCACGATCTCGCCGGGCGGCGAGACCATGCCGTGCGAGTACATGCCGAGCGGCGCGCCGAGCGCCTTGGGTGCGAGGGGCTTGGCCATGCTCACGCCTCCTTCCGGCTCAGCCGGACGTACTCGAAGTCCAGCGGCTTGCCGTTGATGCCGCGGTTCGGCGGGGCGATCCAGCCGGCGAACTTCCCGGGCTCGGTGACCGGCCGCATCAGGCTCGCCACGTAGGCGACGTCCCGCTCGGTCGGCAGCCACTCGCCGCGCCGCGCGTCCCACTCCGCCTGGCTCACCACCCGGCCGTCGGGCGAGATCCGGGCGCCGGCGAAGGCGCCGATGGCGCGGTGGAACCCGCGGTGGGGCAGCCGCAACCGGATGTCGATGCCGTGCTCCTCGATGATGCGGTTCCAGCGGTCCACGCCCCGCTGGCAGTCGGCGATGTAGTCGTCGCGCAGCCGCTCGTTGAGCGCCGCCAGGGCCGGCATCTCGCGGGTGACGATCCGGTCGCCCTCCAGCAGCGTCACCGGGTAGGTGGCATCCGTCAGGCGGTGGTCGTCGGCCTTCTTGCCTTCCTCGAACCGGCCCTTGAGGCCGTAGGTGTAGTAGTTGGCGGCGTTGGTGGAGATCTCGGACCCGAACAGGTCGAGCGACACCGAGAAATGGAAGTTGATGTAGCGCTGGATGGTCTCGAGGTCGATGCCGCCGTACTTGCGGACGTCGTCGGTCCGGTGCCGGCGCATCAGCTCGCAGGTGCGCTGCACGATGCGGGCGACGCCGGTCTCGCCCACGAACATGTGGTGCGCTTCCTCGGTCAGCATGAACCGGCAGGTGCGCGACAGGGGATCGAAGCCCGACTCCTGCAGGCTGGCCAGCTGGTACTTGCCGTCCCGGTCGGTGAAGAAGCTGAACATGAAGAAGGACAGCCAGTCCGGCGTCCGCTCGTTGAAGGCGCCGAGGATCCGCGGCTTGTCCCGGTCGCCCGAGCGGCGCTGCAGCAGCGCCTCGGCCTCCTCGCGGCCGTCGCGGCCGAAGTAGGCGTGCAGCAGGTAGACCATCGCCCACAGGTGCCGGCCCTCCTCCACGTTCACCTGGAAGAGGTTCCGCAGGTCGTAGATCGACGGGCAGGTGCGGCCCAGGTGGCGCTGCTGCTCGACCGACGCCGGCTCGGTGTCGCCCTGGGTGACGATCAGGCGCCGCAGCACGCCGCGGTACTCGCCGGGGACCTCCTGCCAGGCCGGCTGGCCCAGGTGGTCCCCGAAGCCGATGCGGCGGTCGGGCTCCGGCGAGGCCAGGAAGATGCCCCACCGGTACTCCGGCATCCGGACGTAGTCGAAGACGGCCCAGCCGTCCGGCTCCACGCTGACCGCGGTGCGCAGGTAGACCTGGTCGGCCTGGAAGCCCTCCGGCCCCATCTCCCGCCACCACTCGAGGAACTTCGGCTGCCACTCCTCGAGCGCCCGGAGCAGGCGGCGGTTCTCGCGGAGGTTGACGTTGTTGGGGATCCGCTCCAGGTAGTCGACGGTGCTCATCACGCTCTCCTCCGGTCGAACTCCGGCCGTTGCCCGGTGCCGTAGACCTGGAGGGCTCCCCGGGGCCCCACGGCGTTCGGCCGCTGGAAGATCCAGTTCTGCCAGGCGCTCAGGCGGCCGAAGATCTTCGTCTCCAGCGTCTCGGGGCCGGCGAAGCGCAGGGAGGCCTCCATGCCGGTGAGCGCGTCCGGCGAGAACGCCGCGCGCTCCTCCAGGGCCAGCCGCACCTCGTCGTCCCAGTCGATGTCGTCGGGCGTGGCGGTGACCAGCCCGGCCTCCGCCGCCGCTTCCGCGTCGAGGTCGTGGCCGACCCGGCCCTTAAGGTCGTCGATCCGGCCCGGCTCGCCGAGGAAGCGCGTGGCCAGCCGGCTGAGCCCGTTGGCCATCGGGTAGGCGCCGAAGTTCAGCGCCGTCAACCGGACCGTGGCCGGCGGCCGGTCGTCGCCCTCGCGGCGGCCGAGCAGCATGTAGGAACGGTCGGCGGCCAGCGCCAGCTCCAGCAGCGTCCCCGCGAAGCAGGAGCCCGGCTCGATCAGCGCGAACAGCGACCGGGAGGTGACGTCCAGGCGCTTGAGCACGCGCTTGAGGTAGAGCCTCACCTCGCGCACCAGCCAGTGAGAGGCGTGCTGCTCCAGCAGGCGGTCGTAGGCCTCCACGCGCTCGGCGTCGCCGGTGGTGCGGAAAACCCACAACCCGATCTCCTCCTCGTTGGTGCGCAGGTGGAGGATCAGGTCCTCCAGCTCGCGGGCCAGGGCCAGCGGCCAGAAGGCGGCGCCCTGGGCCTGCACGCCGGCCGGGTCGGCCGGCGTGGACCCGTCGGGCCCGGCCACCGTGATGTCGGCCCGGCCGCGACCGCGGTCGAGGGTGCAGGTGACCCATCGGTAGCGGAGGCGGTCGCCCTCGATCGTCCGCTCGAGCGGCGTGAGCTCGACGCCGCGGGCGTTCCGAGGTCGGTCGCTCCGGGCGGCGTACTCCAGCGCGCGCTGCCGGGCCACCTCCTCCAGGCGCGAGCGCGGGACCAGCTCGTCCACCAGCCCCCACTCGACCGCCCGCTTGCCCTTGACCCCTTCCTCGAGGGTGGCGAAGACGTCGGCGCGGTCGCGGCGGACCTTGCGCTTGTCCACAAGCCGGGTGAGCCCGCCGGTTCCGGGCAGCACGCCCAGCAGCGGAACTTCGGGCAGCGCGACCGAGGTGGTGGCGTCGTCGGCCATCATGATCCAGTCGCAGGCCAGCGCCAGCTCGTACCCGCCGCCGGCGCAGGGGCCGTTGATGGCGCACAGCCAGGCCTGGCGGGACTCGGCGCCGGCCTCCTCGATGGCGTTGCGCGTCTCGTTGGTGAACTTGCAGAAGTTGACCTTCCAGCCGTGGGACGACTGCCCCAGCATGCGGATGTTGGCCCCCGCGCAGAAGATGCGCTCCTTGGCCGAGGTGAGCAGGACGGCCCCTACCTCGGGGTGCTCGAAGCGCAGCCGCTGCACGATGTCGTGGAGCTCGATGTCCACCCCGAGGTCGTAGGAGTTCAGCTTGAGCTCGTACCCGGGCCGGAGGCCGCCCGACTCCTCGACGTCCATCGCCAGTCGGGCGATGGGGCCGTCGAAGGTCAGGCGCCAGTGGCGGTAGCGGGTCGGATCGACACGGAAATCGACGGGCTCGGCCATGGCTTCCCTCATCCGAGAATGACCCACAGGGCGCGGGCCGGACCCGGCCCGAGGTTCTCCCAGGAATGCGGCGCCCCGCCGTCGAGCAGCGCGCTGTCGCCGCTGTCCAGCAGGTGGCGCTCGCCGTTGTAGTGCAGGGCGACCCGCCCGGCCAGCACGTAGAAAAGCTTCATCTGGCCGGGCTTGATGATGACCTTGTCGGTGGCCACGCCGCGGGTCCGGGCCGGCAGCGTGGACACCACCGCCCGGATCTTGCCCTGGAACAGGCCGGCGCCCAGGACGGCCCATGTCTCCCGGCTGCCGTCGAAGGACACGACCGGATAGTCCCGCTTCCGGGTCACCACGCAGGACCCGGTGGGGCGGCCGTCGAACAGCGCGGCGATCGGTACGCCCAGCGCAGCGGCCAGCTTGCCCAGGGTATGCAGCGACGGCGTGAGCCGGCCGGACTCGATCTGCGACACCATGCTCGGCGTGAGCCCGGCCTTCTCGGCCAGCTGCCGCTGCTGCAGCTCCCGCTCCAGGCGCAGCGCGCGTAGCCGCTCGCCGAGCGCCGTCATCGCTGCCCCCTTCCGGCGCCTCTGCTCACCCCGACGGCGCCGGCAAAGCCGGTGCGCGAACGTGCGCGGCGCCCAACGACGGCATCGGCCATCAGGGTCACGGCGCCGCCTCCGCCCCGGCACCGCCGCCGTCCCGGCCGGCGGCGATGGAATGGAGCGCCCGGGTCACGAACACCCGGGTCATCCGCTTCCGGTAGAAGTGCGCGTAGTCGGTGTTGTCCAGCGGCCTGGCCGGCCCGGCCGCCAGATCGGCCACGCGCGTGATGACCTCCGGGGTGAGCCGCTGGCCGACCAGGGCCTGGCCGGCCGCCGTCGCCTCGCGCGGCAGCGAGGCCACCGCCCCGAGCACGATGCGCGCCTCGCGCACGGTGTCGCCGTCGAGCCGCACGGCCACGGCCACGCCGAGGACGGGGAAGTCGAAGGCCCCGCGCCGCCGCAGCTTCAGGTAGCAGGAGCGCCAGCCGTCGGCCGGCGGTAGCCGGATCTCGGTCAGGACCTCGTCCGGACGACGAGCCAGGTAGTTGATGCCGTCGTCGCGGTAGAGCGCGGCGATGGGAATCGTGCGCCCGCCGCTGGTGCCGACCAGGCTCACCTCGGCACCCAGGCTCCAGAGCACCGGCGCCGTGTCCGAGGAGGAGACGGCCCAGCACCGCGGGCTGCCCGGCGCGACGAGGCAGATGTCGCCGTCCTTCTTCATGCAGAACCCGATGGCCTGCCGCCACTCCCACGACTGGTTGTAGTAGTTGCAACGGGTGTCCACGCAGACGTTCCCGCCGATGGTTCCGGCGTTCCGCAGCTGGGGGGTGGACACGAGCCCGGCGGCGGTGGCCAGGGCCGGGTAGTGGCGCGCGACCTCCGGGTGCTCGGCGACCTCGGTGAGCGTCGTGGTGGCGCCGATCCGCAGCCCCTCGCCGGCCCGGCCGCCGACGCCGGCGAGACCGCGGATCCCGCCCAGGCCGACCAGCACCTCGGGCTCGAACTGCCGGCGCTTCATGTTCGGGAAGAGATCCGTCCCCCCGGCCACCGGCATCGCCCGCGAGCCGTGCTCGGCCAGCAGGCGCGCGGCCTCGTCCACCGTCCGCGGCGCCAGGTAGGTGAAGGGCGGCAGGCGCATCATGGCCGGCGCCTCATGGCCAGAACGGCCGCTCGGCGATCGCCTCGGCCGGCTGGCCGAAGGCCGACTCCACCACGATCGCCTCCTTGAAGCGGACGAGCGGCAGCCGCTCCGGCCCCACCCGCGCCGGCTTGCCCTGGCGCTTGAGCTCGAGCCCGCGCAGGATCTTCTCGGGAGTGATCGGCACCTCGTCGACCCGCACGCCGACGGCGTCGTAGACCGCGTTGGCGATGGCCGGCAGCACCGGCAGGAGCGGTCCCTGCCCGGCCTCCTTGGCCCCGAACGGCCCCTCCGGATCGTCCGTCTCGACCAGGATCGTGTGGATCTCCGGCGTCTCCAGCGTCGTCGGGCTCTTGTACTCGAGCATGGACGGCGTCTTGTGCAGGCCCTTGCGGAACACCTGGGCCTCCATCAAGGCCTCGCCGATGCCCATGTAGACCGACCCCTCCACCTGCCCCTCGACCAGCAGCGGGTTCAGCGCGCGACCGACGTCGTGGGCGAGCCACACGTCGTGGAGCGTGATCTCGCCGGTCTCCGCGTCCACGGTGAGCTCGACCACGCACGCCGAGTACGAGTAGCAGGGCGAGGGGCCGACGCCGCCGCCCTTGTACTTGCCGGCCCGGCGGGGCGGCGCGTACGAGCCCGGAAAGGCCAGCACACCGTGCATCGACTCGCCGAGCTCCACGGCCTGAGCGAACGTGAGCGCCTGCTCCCGGTCGCCCGGCCGGCCCACCTTGCCGTCCCGGAAGACCAGCTCGTCGGGGCTGCACCCCAGCCGGGCGGCCACCGCGGCGGCGAGGGCGGCGCGCAGCCGCTGGGCGGCCTGGATGGCCGCCATCCCGCACATGAGCGTGACGCGCGAGGAGTAGGAGCCGAGGTCCACCGGCGTCAGGGCCGTGTCGGCCGGGTGGACGTGGACGTCCTTGGGGTCGAGACCGAGCACCTCGGCCGGCAGGTAGGCCAGGATCGAGTCCGAGCCCTGCCCGATGTCGGTGGCCCCGCACTGGATGGTGACGGCGCCGCTCCGGTCGGCGCGCAGCACCACGCCGGAGTGGGGCATGCTGTTCCAGTACACGGCCGTCCCCGCTCCCGTCAGGTACGCCGAGCACGCGAAGCCGATCCCGCGCTTGCGGGGAGCCGTCGAGGCCGCCTCCGCGTTGTTCCAGCCCTTCCACTTCGTCCGCCAGCCGGAGGCCTGCACCACCCGGTCGATGCACTCGCCCAGGCCGATGGTCGTCACCGTCAGGTGGTTGGCGGTCTTGGTGAAGGGCTCCACCAGGATGCGCCGCCGCATCTCGACCGGGTCGAGCCCGAGCTGTTCCGCGGCCTTGTCGATCTGGATCTCGAGGGCGAAGCGCGGCTGCGGCGTGCCGTGGCCGCGCTTGGGACCGCACGGCGGCTTGTTGGTGAAGACGCGGGCGCCCTCGAACTTGTACACCGGGATCTGGTAGGTCACCGGGTTGATGACCCCGGTGTAGAACGTCGAGGCGACGCCGTAGGAGCCGTAGGCGCCGCCGTCGAGCCAGGTGCGGAGGTGGCAGGCGGTGATGCGGCCGTCGCGCGTGAACCCGGTCTTGATCCACATCTGCACCGGGTGGCGGCCGCGGTGGACGTAGAAGACCTCCTCGCGGGTGAGCGCGATCTTCACCGGCCGGCCGGCGCGGCGCGACAGGGCGCAGGCGGCGATCTCGTGGGCGAAGGGGTCGAGCTTGCCGCCGAAGCCGCCGCCGACCGGGGTGGCGATCACCCGGATGTGCGCGGCCGGGACGTCGAGGATGCGGGCCAGCAGCCGGTGCACGTAGTGCGGGGTCTGGGTGGAGGACCAGAGCGTCAGCTTGCCGTCGGGCCCCCAGTCGGCCACCGCCGCGTGCTGCTCCATGGGCAGGTGGGTGTTGCCCTCGTAGAAGAAGACGTCCTCCCGCACCAGGTCGGCGGCGGCGAAGCCGGCCTCCACGTCGCCGAACTGGAGCGCGACCATCTTGTGGATGTTGGGACCGTCGCCGTACTCGTGGATCCGCACCTCGGGGTGGGCCAGCGACTCCTCGATCGACATCAGGGCCGGCAGCGGCTCGTACTCCACCTCGATCAGCCGGCACGCCCGCTCGGCCGTCTCCTCGTCCACCGCCGCCACCGCCGCCACCGCGTCGCCGACCATGCGGACCTTCTCCGTGCAGAGCGCCTCCTCGTCCTGAGACACGGGCAGGATGCCGAACTTCACCCGGGGCAGGTCGTGGCCGGTGATGACGGCGTAGACCCCCGGCAGGGCGCGGGCTCGGCCGGTGTCGATCCGCCCGATCCGCGCGTGCGGGTGGGGCGATCGGAGGAGCTTGCCATGGGCCATCCGGGGCAGGACGAGATCGTCGGCGAACCGGGTGACGCCCGTCACCTTGGCCCAGGCGTCGATCTTCGGCCGCGGCTGGCCGATCACGGCGAAGCGGGTCTTGGCGTCGGTCGGGGGCTGCACCGCGCTCATCGTCGCGCTCCCATCCGCATGGCGGCCAGTTCCACCGCGTCGAGGATCTTCGTGTAGCCCGTGCAGCGGCAGAGGTTGCCGGCCAGCGCTTCCCGGATCTGGTTCCGGGTCGGTCCCGGGCACCGCTCGAGCAGCGCCTGCGCCGCCAGCAGCATGCCGGGCGTGCAGTAGCCGCACTGGGCGGCTCCGAGCTCGGCGAACGCCTCCTGCAGCGGGTGCAGGCGGCCCTCGACCGCCAGGCCCTCCACGGTGGTGACGGCGCGGCCCTGAAGCATGATCGGCAGCGCCAGGCAGGAGAGGACCGGCTGGCCGTCCACCAGCACCGTACAGGTACCGCACTCGCCGAGCTCGCATCCGTGCTTGGTCCCGGTCAGGCCCAGGTCCTCGCGCAGGACCTCCAGCAGCGTCTTGTGCACGGGGACCAGGAGTTCGTGCTCCTCGCCGTTCACGGTGAGCGTCAGGCGCGCCTTCATCGGGGACTCCACGTCCGGGCGGCGGGCCCCGGCGGATTCATGTTGAATGAATGGCGCTTAAAAAATACTGAACCGACCCCGGGCCGTCAAGCGCCGGACCGACGCGGCGCGACCGAACCCGAACTCGGTGGCCGTAGCCTTGCAACGGCGCCTCGGCGAAGGGAGGTGGGGCGCGATGATGTACATCCTGGCCTGGCTGCTCGGAGTTCCGGCGACGATCCTGATCCTGATCTGGCTCATCAACCACGGCTGACCGGGTCGACCGGCGGTGCGGTACGATGGCGGCCGACCCGGCCCATGCCCTACGCACGCACCGACGACGGCGTCCGCATCTACTACGAGGAGCACGGGCCGCGCCGCCCCGGCGGCCGGCCCCCTACCCCGCTGGTCCTGGCCTACGGCATCGGCGGCAACGCCGACCTCTGGGACGTCAACCGCGAGGCGCTGGCCGCCCGTCACCGCCTGGTGCTCTGGGAGCCCCGGGGCCACGCGCGCTCGGACAGCCCCGCCGACCCGGCCCGCTACTCGTTCGCCCGCTGGGTGCTCGACCTCCGCGACCTGCTGGACCACCTGGGCATCCGTCGGGCCCACGTGGGCGGGCTCTCGCTCGGCGGCGGCATCGCGACCCGCTTCGCGCTGCGCTTCCCCCGCCGCGTGCGCTCGCTGATCGTCACCAACTCCTCGTCGGCGGCCGGGCTGCCGCTGCCGCCCGAGAGCCTGGTGATGCGGGCGCGCTCCATCGAGATCACCCTGACCAAGGGGATGGAGGCCATGGCTGAGTTCGCCATGGAGGCGAACCCGAACGTGGCCGCCCGGCTGGCGCTCGACCCGACCGCCCGCGAGGAGTTCTACGCCTACTACCGGCGGCTCACGCCGATCGGCTACGCGAACTCCCTCCGGGCCCTGCTGGCGATGGACCTGATCGCGGACGACCTGCCGCGGTTGCGGGCATCCGTCCTGCTGGTGGGCGGCGACCGCGATCCCTCGCTCGGCCCGATGAAGGAGATGCACCGCCGGATCCGCGGCTCCCGCCTGGTCGTGCTGTCGCCGGCCAGCCACTTCGCCAACCGCGACCAGCCCCAGGCGTGGAACCGCGCCGTGCTGGACTTCCTGGCCGAGGTGGACGGACGCCCGGCCCCGCCGCGACGGGCGGCACGCAGCCGGGCCTGAGCCGGCGCGCCGGGGGGAGCGGGGGTGAGACCCCCGCTCCCGGCGGCTCTCACGCGCAGCGCTTGTTGCCGGTCTCCCGGGGCGGCACCGTCATCTCCTCGCGGGGAATCAGCGTCGCCGGCCCGATGTAGGGGAACTCGGCGCCGAAGTAGCGGATGGCGGCAGGGATCTTCTCGGGCTCCATGATCTCCGCCACGTACCCCTGGGTCAGCATCTGGTGGTCGCAGGCGCGCATCTCCACCTCCCCCCAGGCGGTCTTGAACTTCGCGCCCTCCCAGGCCTTGATGACCCGGTCGGTATCGACGCCGCCCGCCCGCTTGACCACGTCGCCCAGCCAGAGCACGGCGTAGAACGAGCGGGCGATGGTCAGGTCGGGGTACCGGTAGCCGACCGGCGCGTCCGGGTAGCGGGCACGCCAGGCCTTGAGGAACTCCCGGTTCTCCGGCGTGTCGACGGTGATCAGGTAGGCGTCGGCGGTGACGTGGCCCACGGCCGCCTTGCCCACCGCCTGCAGCACGGTCGGGTCGTTCAGGAAGTAGTTGCCGACCTTCACCTTCCAGCCCAGGGACGCCCCCTGCTGCAGCAGCAGCCGCAGGTCCTGGCCCCAGTTGCCCGTCATCACCACCTCGGCGCCCGAGGCCATGATCTTCGTGATGTAGGGCCCGAAGTCCTGCGTCTTCTGCAGCGGGTGGTACTCCTCGCCCACGATCTGCTGGTTCGGCGCCTTGATCCGGTTGAACTTCTTCTTGAAGCCCTCGGCGGCGGCGTGGCCGAAGTTGTAGTCCTGGTTCAGCAGGTAGAAGCGCGTGTACTTCTGCGGGGCCATGCGGGCGAAGTACACGGCCAGCTGGGCCGAGTGCATGTCGGTGTTGAGGCAGCACCGGAACGTGGTGGGGAAGAACTCCTCGCCGGTCAGCTCGGCCGCCTCGGTGCCGGTCGAGAAGAACACCTTGCGGTGCTGGTGGGCCACCTGGGACACGGCCTTGGCGATGTTGGAACCCGTGTTGACGACCAGGAAGTCCACCTTGTCGGCCAGCACCAGGTCGTTGGCCCTCCGGGTGGCCACGTCGGGCTTGAGCTCGCTGTCGGCGACGACGATCTCCACCGACCGGCCTAGCAACCCGCCGGCCTGGTTGAGCCGCTCGGCGGCGAACCGATAGGCGGCGATGTTGTTGTCCCCGACGTACTTCACGGGGCCGCTCTGCGGCTCCAGGATACCGAGCTTGATGGAGCCGGTCTGGGCCCAGCCCGGCCGGAGCAGGGCGGCGGGCGCACCCGCCACCGCCGCCGCGGCCGTCGCGCGCCTGAGGAATGTCCGACGATCCATGCTCATCGTGCTCTCCTTTCTCATACCTCGAGATACTGCTTGCGGACCGCCTCGTCGGCCTGGAGCTCGGCCAGGGTCCCGGCGAAGACGATCTGTCCCTTGGACATCACGTAGCCCCGGTGGGCCAGGGCCAGGGCCGTCTCCATGGCCTGCTCCACCAGCAGGATGGCCGCCCCGGCCCGGTGGACCTCGCCCAGGATCCGCTCCACCTGCTCCACGATCATGGGCGCCAGGCCTTCGGTGGGCTCGTCGACCAGCAGCAGCTCCGGGTTGCCCATGAGCGTGCGAGCGATGGTGAGCATCTGCTGCTCGCCGCCCGACAGCGTGCCGGCCCGCTGGCGCTCCCGCTCCCGCAGCCTCGGGAAGAACTCGTAGACGCGCTCGAGCGTCCACCCGTTGCGGGCGGCGCCGGGCTGCATCCCCATGAGCAGGTTTTCGCGTACCGTGATGGTCGGAAAGATCCGCCGCTCCTCCGGCACGTAGCCGATCCCCCGGCGGGCGATGCGGTGGGGCGGCTCGCCGGCGATCGGCACGCCCTGGAACGTCACCGAGCCCCCGGTCGGCCGGACCAGGCCCATGATGGCCTTCAGCGTGGTCGACTTGCCGACACCGTTGCGCCCGAGCAGGCAGACGACCTCGCCCCGGTCGACGGTGAGGCTCACCCCATGCAGGATGTGCGACTTGCCGTAGTGCGCGTGCAAGCCTTCAACGGCCAGCAGCACCGGCCTTCCTCCCCAGGTAGGCGCGCCGGACCTCCTCGCTGGTCCGGATCGCGTCGGGCGGCCCGGAGGCCAGGACCCGACCGTAGTGGATCACGCTGATCCGGTCGGCCAGCGTGAAGACGACGTCCATGTCGTGCTCCACCATGACCAGTGTCTTGCCCTCGGTCACCCGGCGGATCAGCGCCACCGCGCGGCGGGTGTCCTCGGCGTTGAGCCCGGCGGTCGGCTCGTCGAGGAGGACCAGGTCGGGCTGGACGGCCACGGTGAGGGCGATCTCCAGTTCCCGCTGCTCGCCGTAGGACAGCGCGCTCGCTGGCGTGTCCCGGCGGTCGGCGAGACCCAGCAACTCGAGCACCATCTCCGTCTCCCGCGTGATCTCGGCGTCCCGGTCGAGCAGCGACCAGGCGTCGAGGCGGCGGCCACGCCGTGACACCACGGCGCTGCGCACGTTCTGGAACACGGTCAGCCGCGGAAAGATGTTGATGATCTGGAACGAGCGGCCGATGCCCTGGCGCGCCACCCGGTGGGGCGCCGCCCCGGTGATGTCCCGGCCCCGGTAGAGCACGTGGCCCCGACGGGGCCGAAGGCGCCCCGTGATGATGTTGAACAGGGTCGACTTCCCCGCCCCGTTGGGGCCGATGATGGCGTGGCGCTCTCCCTCCCGGACCGCCAGGTCGACGCCCTGCAGGACGACCAGGCCGCCGAAGTCGTGGTGGATGTCCCGCACCTCGAGCGCCGCCGTCATCAGGCCGGCTCCTCGGCCGGCAGCCGCCGCGCCGTCCACCGGCGGCGGAGGGGCCCCTGGCGGCCCAGCAGCCCGGTGAGTCCCTGGTGAGCGTAGAGGATCATCAGGACGAACAGGAGGCCGATGAAGAACGGCCAGTGCTCGGTGGCCTCGCTGAGCCAGTTCTGGATGAGCATGTACACGGCCGCGCCCAGGAACGGCCCCAGGAAGGCCCCGGTGCCGCCCAGGATGGCCATGAACACGACCTCGGTGCTCATCGGCAGGTCGAGCGCGGAGGGGGAGATCAGGCGCTGGAACGCGGCGAAGAGCGCCCCGGCCACGGCGGCCAGCACGGCGGCGAAGGTGAAGACGATGAGCTTGGTGCCGAAGACGTTGTAGCCGAGGAACGCGGCCCGCTCGTCGTTCTCCCGCATCAGCACGACCGCGTTGCCGAGCGGCGTGCGGGTGAACCGCCAGGCGGCGCCGAGCGCCAGCAGCACGACGGTGAGCGCCAGCCAGTAGAAGTGCGGCGCCTGCCCCAGGCGCAGGACCAGGCCGCCCGGCAGGGCGAGGTCGGGCACGCTCACGCTGAGCCCGTCATCGCCCCGGGTCACCTCCCGCCACTTGAGGGCCACCGCGAACAGGAACTGGCTGAAGGCCAGCGTGAGCAGCGCGAAGTAGGTGCCGCGGAGCCGGACGCAGAAGAAACCGATCACCAGCCCGGCCAGGCCGCCGGCCGCCGCCGCCGCCAGCAGGGCCAGCGGGACCGAGGCCCCCTCGACGTGCCGGAGGACCAGGCCCAGCGTGTAGCCTCCCACGCCGAACGTGGCGGCGTGGCCGAACGAGAGCAGCCCGGCGTAGCCGAACAGGAGGTTGAAGGAGACGGCGAACAGGCCGAAATAGAGGATCTCGATCGCCATCCGCAGCCGCACCGTGTCCAGCACCCACGGCAGCGCGTACAGCGCGGCCACGGCCGCCGCCATCCCCAGCCGGCGCTGGCTCATCCCTTCTCGCCGAACAGGCCCTGGGGCCGCAGGATCAGGACCCCGGCCATCAGCATGAACTGGAAGACCAGCGCGAGCTGGGGGAACCAGAGGATGCCGAACGACTGCAGCTGGCCGATCATGAGCGAGGCCAGCAGGGCTCCGAGCAGGGAGCCGAACCCGCCGATGACGATCACCACGAAGGCGTCGGTCAGGATGCCGGCGCCCATGGCCGGATCGGCCTGTAGGAACGGAGCGGCGATCACCCCCGCCACCGCGGCCAGCGCCGAGCCGGCGCTGAACACGCCCAGCGAGACCAGCGGCGTGTTGACCCCGAGCGCGCTGACCATCTCGGCGTCGGAGACGGCCGAGCGGATGATGATGCCGATCCGCGTCCGCAGCAGCACGAGGGCCATGCCGAGGCAGATCACCGCCGACACCCCGAGGATGAACAGCCGGTAGGCTGGATACCGGCCGCCGGCGAACGGCACCGAGCCGGCCAGCTCGGCCGGAACCGGGACCTGCAGCGGGTAGTTGCCCCAAATCCAGCGCACCGCCTCCTGGATCATGAAGAACAGTCCGAAGGTGAGCAGCAGCTCGTAGGCGTGGCCAAAGGCATGGGTGCGGCGGAGCAGCCAGCGCTCGACGGCCGCCCCCAGGAGCCCGACCACGACCGGGGCCACCGCCAGGGAGAGCCAGAAGTGGCCGGTCACCTGCACCGTCGTGTAGGCCAGATAGGCCCCCAGCATGTAGAAGGCGGCGTGGGCGATGTTCAGGATGCCCATCATGCCGAAGACCAGGGTGAGGCCCGAGGAGACCAGGAACAGCAGCATGCCGTTGACCAGGCCGTGCAGGGCCTGCGTGGCGTAGACCGGGAGCGGGAACATCTAGGCGCGCGGCGCGTCGGGCCGGGAACGCGGCCGGCCTTGCAGGCCGCGCTCCCAGAGGTACTCCTTCTCGCCCATGTGCTTGCCGGCCCAGCGGCCCAGGACGAAGAAGGCATCGCTCAGGCGGTTGACGTAGGCGAGCAGCCAGGGGTTGACGGGCTCGGTGCGGCTCAGGCGGAGGATCTGGCGCTCGGCCCGCCGGCACACGGTGCGGGCCTGGTGCAAGAAGGCGTTGATGCGACCGCCGCCCGGCAGCGTGAAGGACCGCAGGGGCTCCAGCGTCTCCTGGCACTCGTCCATCAGGCGCTCGAGGGCGGTGACCTCCTCCGGGCCCACCCTGAACATGCCTTCGTACTCGGCGTCGGGCGGGGTGGCCAGCTCGCTGCCCACGTCGAACAGCTCGTTCTGGATCCGGCGCAGGATCTCGTCCAGCCGCCGGTGGTGCTCGCCCTCGGCCAGCCGCTCCTCGTTGAAGGTCCGCGCCAGGCCGACGACGGCGTTCAGCTCGTCGATGGTGCCGTAGGCTTCGATGCGGGGGGAATCCTTGGGCACCCGCCGGCCCCCGACCAGGGCCGTCTCGCCGCGGTCCCCGGTGCGCGTGTAGACGCGGGTGATGCGGATGGTCATGGCCGCCTCCGTCGCGACGCGGGTCATTCTACCCCGCGGGCGGGCGGCGGCTCGGCCCTACTTGCGGCCTTCGCTCAGCGCACGCTCCAGGTTCCGGCGACGCTCCCGCTCCGCGTTGAGCTCGGCTTCCAGCGACTTGAGCCGGTCCCGGGCCGCCTCGGCGGCCGCCCGCTCGGCCTGCAGCGTCGCCAGCTCCGCCGTCGATCGCTGCAGCGGGCGCCCCCACCACAGGAAGCCGATCCCGAGGCCGACCAGGAGGGCCAGCAGGCTCGTCAGCACGACCCATCGGGCCATGGTGGGCCCGTCCCGCCGTCGCTACCGCGGCCGCACCAGGAAGCGTGCGCGCCGGTTCCGGGCCCAGCACGCCTCCTCGTGGGCGGTGCAGGCCGGGCGCTCCTCCCCGTACGAGATGATGGTGAGGCGCGCGGCGGCCACCCCCTGCGCCACCAGGTAGTTCATCGCCGCCTTGGCCCGGCGCTCCCCCAGCGCCAGGTTGTAGGTGTTCGTCCCCCGCTCGTCGGCGTGGCCCTCGATCAGCACCAGGAGGTCGTTCTGCTTGAGCCACGCCGCGTTCGCGTCCAGGACCGCGGCGTCGCCGGGCCGGATCTCGTAGCGGTCGAAGTCGAAGTAAATGTCTTTCAGTTCGGGAACGGGCCGGAACTCCCCCGGTCGAGGCCGGACGGCCGCACCGGCACCGGCCGGCGTGCCGGTCCG
>DATLZL010000539.1:0-2752 GCA_035574035.1 Binatia bacterium
CTGAGCCGGCTCCGGCGGAGGGCCAGGGCTGCGGCGGCGCGGCCGCGCCCGGCGTCCCGCCTGGTCCCGGCGCGGGAGCGAGAGCATGGCCGAGCGACGTGTCGTCCGCGTGGTGCGAGGACAGCCGACCACCGAGGGCGCCGGGGTGCGGCTCACCCGCGTGATCGGCACCCGCGAGCTCGATCACCTCGACCCCTTCCTGCTGCTCGACGAGTTCAAGTCCGACCGCCCCCAGGACTACCTGGCCGGATTCCCCGACCACCCGCACCGCGGCTTCGAGACGGTGACCTACATGCTGGCCGGCTCCATGCGCCACGAGGACCACGTGGGCAACCGGGGCGAGCTGGTGGCCGGCAGCGTGCAGTGGATGACGGCCGGCCGCGGCATCATCCACTCCGAGATGCCGCGCCAGAAGGACGGGCTGCTCTGGGGCTTCCAGCTCTGGGTCAACCTGCCGGCCCGCGACAAGATGACGGCCCCCCGCTACCAGGACATCCCGCCCGAGAAGGTCCCCGAGGTCGCGCTGGCCGAGGGCGTGCGGGCGCGCGTCATCGCCGGCGAGGCGGCCGGCATGCGCGGTCCAGTCGAGGGCATCGTCACCCGCCCGCTCTACCTCGACGTGCGCATGGCGCCGGGGAGCCGCGTGCGGGTGCCGGTGCCGCCCGACCACACGGCCTTCGTGTACGTCTACGAGGGGGAGGCAAGCGTCGGGCCCGAGGGGGAGGCGCAGCCCGTGGCGGCCGGGCAGCTCGGCGTGCTCGGCGAGGGCGAGAGCGTTGCCGCCGTCGCCGGCGAGGCGGGCGCCCGGTTCCTGCTGGTGGCCGCCCGCCCGCTCCGCGAGCCGATCGCCCGCTACGGGCCCTTCGTCATGAACACGCGCGAGGAGATCGCCCAGGCGGTCGAGGACTACCGGCGGGGCACGTTCCTGGCGCCCCGGTAAGGCCCGACCGCGCGGGCGGGATCGGGCCGGACCGTGCGCCGCCCGATCAGCCGCCGGCGGGCGGGTTCAGGCGCCGCCGATCGCCGCGCGCTCGATCTTGGCCCAGGTGTCGCGCAGGCCGACCGTGCGGTTGAACACCGGCCGGTCCGGCCGGTGGTCCTTCCAGTCGGCGCAGAAGTAGCCGAGCCGCTCGAACTGGAAGCGCGACTCGGGCTCCGCTCCGGCCAGCGAGGGCTCGACCTTGCCGCGCCGGACCTCGAGCGAGCGCGGGTTCAGCACGGCCTCGAAGTCCTCGACCTCGTCCGGGCGGGGGACGGTGAAGAGCGTGTCGTAGAGGCGGACCTCGGCGTCCACGGCGTGGGCGGCCGACACCCAGTGGATGGTGCCTTTCACGGTGCGGCCCCGGGCCTGGCCGCCGCGCGAGTCGGGGTCGTAGGTGGCCCGCACCTCGACGACGCGGCCGTCGGCGTCCTTGACCGCGCCCGTGCAGCGCACGATGTAGGCGTAGCGCAGCCGCACCTCGGCCCCGGGCGCCAGCCGGTAGTACCGGGGCGGCGGCGTCTCGCGGAAGTCGTCCTGCTCGATGAAGAGGACGCGGCTGAAGGGCACCCGCCGGGTGCCGGCCGCCGGGTCCTCGGGGTTGTTGAGCGCCTCGACCTCCTCCACCCGGCCCTCGGGGTAGTTCTCGATCACCAGGCGCAGCGGCGAGAGCACCGCCATCCGGCGCGGGGCGCGACGGTTCAGGTCCTCGCGCACGCAGTGCTCGAGCAGGGCCAGGTCCACCAGGTTGTCGGCCTTGGCCACGCCGATCCGGTCGCAGAAGTCGCGGATCGCCTCCGGCGTGTAGCCGCGCCGGCGCAAACCGGCGATGGTCGGCAGCCGCGGGTCGTCCCAGCCGGCCACGAAGCCGGACTCGACCAGCCGCAGCAGCTTGCGCTTGCTCATCACGGTGTGGGAGAGGTTCAGCCGGGCGAACTCGATCTGGCGCGGGGCGTAGATACCGAGCGCGGCCAGGAACCACTCGTAGAGCGGCCGGTGGTCCTCGTACTCCAGCGTGCACAGCGAGTGCGTGATGCCCTCGATCGAGTCCGACTGGCCGTGGGCCCAGTCGTAGGTCGGGTAGATGCACCACCGGTCTCCGGTGCGGTGGTGGGTGGCGTGGCGGATGCGGTACATCACCGGGTCGCGCAGGTTGATGTTGCCGGCGGCCATGTCGATCCGGGCCCGCAGCGTGCGCGAGCCCTCGGGGAACTCGCCGGCCCGCATGCGCTCGAAGAGGTCCAGGTTCTCCTCCGCGCTGCGGTTGCGCCAGGGCGACTCGCGGCCGGGCTCGGTCAGCGTGCCGCGGTAGGCGCGGATCTCCTCCGGCGAGAGGTCGTCCACGTACGCCAGCCCCTTGCGGATCAGGTCCCGAGCCCACTCGTAGAGGCGCTCGAAGTAGTCGCTGGCGTAGTAGAGGTGCGGCCCCCAGTCGAAGCCGAGCCAGCGCACGTCGCGGATGATCGCGTCCACGTACTCCTGGCTCTCCTTGGTGGGGTTGGTGTCGTCGAAGCGCAGGTGGCAGCGGCCGCCGAACTCCTGGGCCAGGCCGAAGTCCAGGCAGATGGCCTTGGCGTGGCCGATGTGCAGGTAGCCGTTCGGCTCCGGCGGAAAGCGCGTGACCACCTGCGTGAAGCGGCCCGACTGGAGGTCCTTCACGACCTCGTCGCGGATGAAGTTCGAGGGGCGCTCGCGCGGCTCCGGGCTCATGGTCCCGTGAATCCTACCACCTCGGGCTCAGGCGGCCCGGCGCCGCGCCGGCCGGGCCCGGCC
>DATLZL010000540.1:0-3064 GCA_035574035.1 Binatia bacterium
CGGGCGATAGCGCGAGGGCGCCGAGCCTCGCTAGGGCGCCGGCGTCCGGCCCAGCAGGTCCTCGATCGCCCGCCCGATCGCCAGCAGCCTCCGGTCACTGCCGGCCGGACCGTCGAGCTCCACGCCCACCGGGAGCCCCGAGGGACCGAGGCCGGCCGGGACCACGAGCCCGGGGATGCCCGCGTTGCTGCCGGGGTCGGTGTTGCGGATGAAGAGCAGGAACGTGGGGAGCGCGCTCGCCTCGGGCCCCTGGGGGATGGCGACGCGCGGGGTCGCGGGGAAGATCAGCGCCTCGATCCGGTAGCGGGCGAAGGTGTCGGCCCAGTGCCGCTGCAGGGCCGGGCGTGCCTCCTTGACCGCGGCCTCGTAGGCCGGCCGGGCGTCGACGGGCCCGCTCGGGCCGGGCAGCCGACGCGGGATCACGAGGCCCTCGTAGGTCGCCCGGACGTCGCGGCTCGCGATGCGGGCGGCGATCGTCTCCGGTGTGTGCGTGGTCCCGTAGTCTCGCAGGTACCGGGCGAGGTCGTCGTAGGCCTCCCAGAGCGCGACCGGGAAGCTCACCCGGTCGTTGAGCGCCTTGAGCTCGGCCATGTCCACGTCGACGATCACCACGCCGGCGGAGGCGAGCCGGGCGAGGACGCGGTCCATCACCACGCGCGTGTCCTCGTCCAGGTCGGCGAAGAAGTACGGGCGGTAGACGCCGAGGCGGAGCCCGGCCAGCCGGGCCGGCCCGACGACGCTCCCCCCGGTGATCACGGCGTCGAGCAGGGCGACGTCGGCGACCGTCTGGGCCATGGGCCCGACGGTGTCCCGGGTGTGCGAGATCGGCGTCACGCCTTCCTGGCTGTACCGGCCGAGCGTCGGGCGCAGCCCGGCGATCCCCGTCACGGCCGCCGGGATGCGGACCGAGCCGCCGGTGTCCGAGCCCAGGCCGCCGGGCGCCAGCCGGCCGCCGACGGCGGCCCCGGTGCCGCTCGAGCTGCCGCCGGCGAACCGGTTGGGGTCGTACGGATTGCGGACGCCGATCGGCTCGCGCTGGAAGAAGGCCTCGTTGTAGCCGGAGATGCCGAAAGCCAGCTCGTGCATGTTGGTCTTGCCCAGCACGATCGCGCCGGCGTCGACGAGCTTCTGTACCACGGGGGCGTGCTGTGCGGGGACGAATTCGCGGAGGCCCGGGGTGCCCGCGGTGTTGGGCAATCCGGCCACGTGGATGTTGTCCTTGATCACGACCGGGACGCCGTGGAGCGGGCCGCGGCGCCGGCCGGCGGCCAGGTCGGCGTCGGCCTTCCGGGCCGCCGCCAGGGCGCCCTCACGGTCGAGCGTGATGAAGGCGTTCAGGTGCTCGTAGCGCCGGGCGCGGTCCAGGTAGGCCTGGGTCAGCTCGACGCTCGAGACCTTGCTGGCGCCCACGAGGGCGGCGGCCTCGGTGAGGCTCAAGCGCGTGAGGTCGTCGGGCCGCGGCGGCACCGAGGCGCACCCGGTCAGCCAGGCCAGGGCGGCCAGGACGGACAGCGCGACGGTGCGGGTCACGCCGCGCATTCTAGCCGATCCGCCCCACGAGCCTCCGACTCTTAACGCGCCTCCGGCTCCGAGCGGACGATGTCGAAGGCCAGGTGGCCGAAGGCCCGGCGCAGGGCGGCCTCCGCCGCCTCCGGCCCCTCACCCCGCGCGAAGATGAACCCGAGGTACTGCCAGCCTTCGGGCAGCGGCTCGACTGCCTGGCCGATGTGGGCGGTGATGACGATCTCTTCGATCCCCGGCACGGCGGCGGCCTCGGCCTGCCCGCGCACGGCCACCAGCCGCCCGGCTCTCGGCACCGGGATCATCATGACGCCGGCGGCCCGGCCCTCGCGGGCCAGCGATGGCAGCTCCCACCCCAGCGCATGGCGCAGGATGAGCTCCTCGAGCGTCATGCCGGTCCCGAACCGCAAGGTGCGCGAGCAGAGCCCGCCGATCGAGCGGGCGGCCAGCTCGATGACCCAGACACCCTGCTCGTTCAGCCGCAGCTCGGCATGCACGGGTCCTTCCTCGAGCCCGAGCGCGTGGGCCGCGCGCTCGGTGGCCTCGGCCACGGCGGCCTGATGGGTGCCGGGCAGGCGCGAGGGCGTGACGTAGATGGTCTCCTCGAAGTAGGGGCCCTCCAGCGGGTCGGGCTTGTCGAACAGGGCCAGGACCTCGAGCGTGCCGCGGACCAGCAGGCCCTCGAGCGCCACCTCGATGCCGGGAATGTAGTCCTCGACCAGCAGGGCGCGCGCGGCGTCGCCGTGCGCCGGGACGTCCGGGCGGCGCAGCAGGGCGCCGATGCGGTGGAAGGCGGCGAGGAACTGCTCGGGGGTGTCGGCCCGGATGACGCCGCGGCTGGCCGACAGCGCCAGGGGCTTGAGCACGCACGGATAGCGGACCTCGGCGGCGGTCCGGCGCGGGTCCTCGTCGAGGGCCAGGCGCCGGAAGCGCGGCACCGGCAGGCCGGCCGCGGCCAGGTGGCGGCGGAGCTCGAGCTTGTTGCGGGCGGCGGCCACGGCCGCGGCGCGGCTGGTCTTGAGGCCGAGCCGCTCGGCGATCGCGGCCGCGGCGGCGGCGGTGAGGTCGTCCACGCCCACCACGGCGTCGAGTGGACGGTCGCGGCTCCACGCGGCGACCCGGCGGACCGAGCCCTCCAGGTCGGCGAAGTCCAGCGTCAGCAGCGAATCCGGGGCGAGGGCTTCCAGCGTGCTCGGCTCCTCGGACGCGCAGACCAGGTCCACGCCCAGCTTGTGCGCGGCCTCGACGAAGGCCTCGGTGCGGTAGGTCCGGGTCGGCAGGAGGAGCAGCAGTCGGGCCATGGCGCCCGTCGAAGCGGGGGACGCGGAGGGGGCGGGCCCCTCCGCGCCGCTACATCTTGCCCGGGGTGTAGTAGGGGTTGGTGCCGGCGGCGTGGTCGGTCGTGTCCAGGACCTCGACCACCTCCGGGACCTCCTCCTTGAGGAGCCGCTCGATGCCCGCCTTGAGCGTGATGTCCGCGGCGCCGCAGCCCTGGCACCCGCCGCCCATGGCCAGGTAGACCCGGTCGTCCTGGACGTCGACC
>DATLZL010000541.1:0-11256 GCA_035574035.1 Binatia bacterium
GCCGCCCTCGCGCCGGGCGGCGAGTCGAGCCCGACGCTCGGCGGCGTAGCGCCGGCGCTCCTCAGCCGAGGGCGGGACCTCGGGCAGGAACAGGTCGTCGTCGGCCCACTCCACCGGGACCTTCTGTCCGATGAACGTCTCGATCGGCGGCAGGCGCAGCGCGCTGGCCTCGTCGACCAGGCTGATCGCCTTGCCGCCGGCGCCGGCCCGGGCCGTCCGCCCGATGCGGTGCACGTAGTCCTCGGCGTCCTCCGGCAGGTCCCAGTTGATCACGTGACTGACCGCCTCGATGTGGAGCCCGCGGGAGGCGACGTCGGTCGCCACCAGGACCGGCAGCCGACCCTCCTTGAAGTCGTTCAGGATGCGCAGGCGCCGCTTCTGGTCGACGTCCCCGGTGAGCGCCCGAGCCGGCCAGCCGTTGCGCGCGAGCCGGTCCTCCAGGCGCCGGGCCTCCTCCCGGGTGTTGGTGAAGATGAGGATGCGGTCGCCGCCCTCGCGCTTGAGCAGGCCGAGCAGGAGCGGGAACTTCTCCTCCCGCGCCACGTGGAACAGGCTCTGCTCCACCCGCTCGGCCGTCTTCTGCTGGGGCGTGATGGAGACCTGGGTGGGGTTGTTCATGAACTCCCAGGTCAGCTCCAGGACGCGGAAGGACAGCGTGGCCGAGAACAGGAACGACTGGCGCTGCTCGGGGGGCGGCAGCCGGCGCAGGATGAAGCGGAGGTCGGCGATGAAGCCCATGTCGAACATGCGGTCGGCCTCGTCGACGACCAGCACCTCCACCCGCCGCGGCGACCACACGTGCTGCTTGAGGTAGTCGATCAGCCGGCCGGGCGTGCCGATCAGGACGTCGGCGCCGGCCTGCAGGGCCTCGCGCTGCCGCTGGTAGTCGATGCCGCCGTAGACGGCCAGGATCCGGAACGGGGTGTGCCGGCCCAGGGCCCGCGCGTCGCTCTCGATCTGCACCACCAGCTCGCGGGTGGGCGCGATGACGAGGACGCGGGGGGCGTTGGCCGGGCGACCGGGGCGCTCGGGCTCGCGCAGGAGCCGCGTGAAGGCGGCGATGAGGAAGGCTGCCGTCTTGCCGGTGCCGGTCTGGGACTGGCCGGCCACGTCCTTGCCCTTGAGCGCCAGCGGCAGCGTCGCCTCCTGGATCGGCGTCGCCACCACGAAGCCGAGGTCGCGGATGCCCTGCATGACGGGCTCGGGCAGGTTCAGCGTCTCGAAGTCCACGGGCACGACCTCAGGCCGGGGTTTCTCCGGCCACCGCCACCGGCCGCGGCCGGCGGGCGAAGATCCGGGCGGCGACGATCCCGACCTCGTAGAGCAGGATGAGCGGGCCCGCCATCAGCGCCTGGTTGAAGGCGTCCGGGGTGGGCGTGAGGATGGCCGAGACCACGAAGGCGCCCAGGACGGCGTACTTGCGGTTGCGGGCCAGCGCCTTGGGCGTGACCAGGCCCAGGCGGGCGGCCAGCGTGATGGCCAGCGGCAGCTCGAACACGAGCCCGAAGGCGACGGTGAACTTGAGCAGGAAGTCGATGTAGCTGCCGACCGAGATCATGGGCGTGAGTCCGGGCCGCGCGTAGGAGAGCAGGAAGTGGACGGCGTAGGGGGTGACGACCCCGAGCGAGAAGGCGCCGCCGCCCACGAAGAGCAGCGAGCCGATCACCACGAACGGCACCGCGTACTTCTTCTCGTGCGCGTACAGCCCGGGCGACACGAACCGCCACACCTGCCACAGGATCGCCGGCGAGGCCAGGAACAGCCCGGCGATGAGCGCCACCTTCATCTGGACCCAGAACGCCTCGGTCACCGCCAGGAAGACCAGCGTGTTACCCGTGCGCTGGATGGGACCGGCCAGGAAGTCGACCAGGCGCTGGCTGAGCGGGAAGGCGACCACCAGGCCGATCAGCAGCGCGATCAGGCTGCGGACGATCCGCACCCGGAGCTCGCCCAGGTGCTCCATGAAGGACATCGTGTCGGGATCGGGCGCGGCCTTCCGGCGGAACATGGCTACCAGCGGTCGACGAAGTGGCGCAGCACCCCGACGCCGCGACCGGGCGCGAACCCCTCGCGGATGGCCGCGGTGACGTAGGCCTTCGCGTCACCGATGGCCTCGACCAGGTCGCGCCCGCGGGCCAGGTTGGCGGCGATGGCCGAGGCATAGGTGCAACCCGTCCCGTGGGTGTGCGGCGTGTCGAGGTGCGGGGCCGGGAAGCGGGTCAGCGTGCGGCCGTCCCAGAGGACGTCGGTCGCCGACTCCTTGAGGTGGCCGCCCTTGACCAGCACCGCCCGCGGGCCGAGCGCCAGGATCCGTCGGGCGGCCTCCTCCATGTCGGCCTCGGTCTCGACCGGTCGGTCGGCCAGCGCCGCCGCCTCGGGCAGGTTCGGCGTCACCAGGTCCGCCAGCGGAAGCATCGCGCGGACGAGGGCGGCCCGCGCGTCGGCCTCGAGCAGCGGGTCGCCGGACTTGGCGATCATGACCGGGTCCACCACCACCGGGCCCGCCCGCCAGTGGCGCAGCCGTTCCGCCACCGTCTCCACGATGGCCGCCGTCGAGAGCATGCCGATCTTCACCGCGTCGGCGCCGAAGTCGCCGAGGACGGAGTCGATCTGGCGGGCCACGAACTCGGGGGGCAGGTTGAACACGCCCTGGACGCCGAGCGAGTTCTGGGCGGTGACGGCGGTGAGAACCGACATGCCGAAGACCCGGAACGCCGCGAACGTCTTGAGATCGGCCTGGATGCCGGCGCCGCCGCCGCTGTCCGAGCCGGCGATGGTCAGCGCTCTCGGAACGGTCATCACTCCCGGGCAGTATACGTGGGCCCCGGCACGCCCACAATCGCGCGCCCAGGCGGCTACCCGGCGGCCGGGACCGGGCGGCCGGGGATCACGAGGGTGAACTCACCGCGGACGCCGGCGGCGGTCAGCCGCGCGTGGTGGGCGGCCGCCGGGGCCGCGACGATCTCCTCGAACTGCTTGGTGACTTCCCGGGCCAGGACCACCTCCCGGTCGCCGAACACCTGGGCGACCGCCTCCAGGGTGGCCAGGATCCGGTGGGGCGACTCGTAGAAAACCAGCGTCATCTCGAGCGCCGCCAGCTCCCGCAACCGGTTGATGCGGCGGCCGGGCTTGGGCGGCAGGAAACCCTCGAACACGAACCGGTCCGCCGGCACACCGGCGGCCGAGAGCACGGCGACCACCGCCGAGGGACCCGGCACCGGGACCACCGGCACGCCGGCCGCGCGCGCCTGGCGCACCAGCCGGAAGCCCGGGTCGGAGATCCCCGGGGTGCCGGCGTCGGTGACCAGCGCCACCGAGCGCCCGTCGAGCAGGCGGCGGACCAGCTCGGGGCCCCGGACCCGCTGGTTGTGCTCGTGATAGCTGGTGGTCGGGGTGTCGATCCCGTGGTGGGCGAGCAGGATGCGCGTGCGCCGCGTATCCTCGCACGCGATCAGGTCCACCTCGCGCAGGATGCGCAGCGCCCGCTGCGTGATGTCCTCGAGGTTGCCGATCGGGGTGGCGACGACATAGAGCGTCCCGGGCATGACGACCATTCGAGCGCGGGCCGCGCCCGCGTCCTCGGTTCCTGGGAGAGGGCATTGGAAGGGGGCCGAGGCCCCCTCCGAGCGCTACGCCGACTGCTCGCGGGGCTCCGACACCAGCACCGGCTGCTCGCGGTTCAGGATGACCTCGCGGGTGATGACGCACTCCTTGAGGCCCTGGATCGAGGGCAGCTCGTACATGATCTCCAGCATGACCTCTTCCAGGATGGCCCGCAGCCCGCGGGCCCCGGTGCCGCGCTTGAGGGCCTCGCGGGCGATGGCCGCCACCGCGTCGTCGGTGAAGCGCAGGCGCACCTTCTCCAGGTCGAAGTACTTCTGGTACTGCTTGATGATGGCGTTCTTCGGCTCCTTGAGGATGCGCACCAGCGCCTGCTCGTCCAGGTCGTGGAGCGTGGCGATGACCGGCAGCCGCCCCACGAACTCGGGAATCAGCCCGTACTTGAGCAGGTCCTCGGGCTGGATCATGGCCAGCAGGTCGCCCACCCGGCGGTCTTCCTTGCTCTTGATCTCGGCCCCGAAGCCGATGCCCGAGCGGCCCACCCGCGATTCGATGATCTTGTCCAGCCCGACGAAGGCGCCGCCGCAGATGAACAGGACGTTGGAGGTGTCGACCTGGATGAACTCCTGGTGCGGGTGCTTGCGCCCGCCCTGGGGTGGGACGTTGGCCACCGTCCCCTCCAGGATCTTGAGCAGCGCCTGCTGCACGCCCTCGCCGGATACGTCCCGGGTGATGGACGGGTTCTCGGACTTGCGGGCGATCTTGTCGATCTCGTCGATGTAGACGATGCCGCGCTCGGCCCGCTCGACGTCGTAGTCGGCGGCCTGCAGCAGGCGGAGGATGATGTTCTCCACGTCCTCGCCGACGTAGCCGGCCTCGGTCAGCGTGGTGGCGTCGGCGATGGTGAACGGCACCCGCAGCATCTTGGCCAGCGTCTGGGCCAGCAACGTCTTGCCGGACCCGGTGGGGCCGATGAGCAGGATGTTGGACTTCTGCAGCTCGACGTCCCCCTGCTCGCCGCCGGACTCGATGCGCTTGTAGTGGTTGTGGACGGCCACGGCCAGGATCTTCTTGGCCCGCTCCTGGCCGACGACGTACTGGTCGAGGACCTGCTTGATCTCGGCCGGCTTGGGGAGGCTGCGGATCTCCCGGCTCTTCTCCTCCTCCCACTCCTCGGCGATGATGTCGTTGCAGAGCTCGATGCACTCGTCGCAGATGTAGACGGTGGGGCCGGCAATGAGCTTGCGGACGTCGTTCTGGCTCTTGCCGCAGAACGAGCACTTCAGGGTGCCGTTGCCGTCGCGGGTCCTTGCCATGCTCCCTGCTGCTCCTACCGCTGGGCCTTGACCTCGTTGACCGTCATCGTCAACGCCGCCTGCTCGGAAACCGGCCGGGTCGTCGGCTTCGAGGAGATGACCTCGTCCACGATTCTATATTCCTTGGCCTGCTCGGCGGTCATGAAAAAGTCCCGGTCGGTGTCCCGCTGGATCTTCTCCATGGGCTGGCCGGTGTGGTGGACCAGGATGCGGTTCAGCTCCTCCCGCATGCGGAGAATCTCCCGGGCCTGGATGTCGATGTCCGTGGCCTGGCCCTGCACGCCGCCCAGCGGCTGGTGGATCATGATGCGCGAGTGCGGCAGCGCGAAGCGCTTGCCCCGGGCGCCGGCGGCCAGGAGCAGGGCGCCCATGGAGGCCGCCTGGCCCATGCAGATCGTGGAGATGGCGGGCTTGACGTACTGCATGGTGTCGTAGATGGCCAGCCCGGCCGTCACCGAGCCCCCGGGGGAGTTGATGTAGAGGTAGATGTCCTTGTCGGGGTCCTCCGCCTCGAGGAAGAGCATCTGGGCGATCACCAGGTTGGCCAGCTCGTCCTCGATGAAGGTCGGCAGGAAGATGATCCGCTCCTTGAGCAGGCGCGAGAAGATGTCGAACGCGCGCTCGCCGCGCGGCGTCTGCTCGATGACCATCGGCACCAGGGCCATCATTCGCTCCTTTCGATGCGGGCGTGCTGCACCAGGAAGTCCAGCGCCTTCCGCTCGCGCAGCGCGTGGCGGAGGGCGTCCAGGTCCCCGCTCTTCTCCATGATCCGCCGCACGGCCTCGGCCGGGCGGTGGCCGGCCTGGGCCAGCCGCTCGATCTCGGCGTCGACCTCGGCCTCGGTCACGTCGAGGCCCTCGCGGTCGGCCACGGCCTCCAGCAGGAGGGCCCGGCGGACCGCCCGCTCGGCCCCCGGCCGCAGCTCGGTGATCAGCTTGCCATAGTCCCACGGTACCGTGTCAGGATCGACGCCGTTGCGGCGCAGCCGCTCCCGGGCGTGCTCCACCTGGTGGGCGATCTGCCGGAGGACCATGGACTCCGGCACCGCGAAGGGGTGGCGATCCAGCAGCGCGTCCACCACCTTGTCCTCGAGCGCGCGGCGCTCCTCGCCGGCCCGGCGGGCCTCCAGCTGCCGGACCACCTCCGCCCGCAGCGCGGCCAGCGTGTCGAACTCGCCGAAGGACCGGGCCAGCTCGTCGTTGAGCTCGGGCAGGACCTTTTCCTTCACCTCGATCAGCTTGATGCGGGCCGTCCCCGGCTTGCCCCGCAGGGCCTCCGTGCGGTGGTCGTCGGGGAAGCGGAAGGCCACCTCGCGCTCCTCCCCGGCCCGAAGGCCGGCCACCGCCTGGTCCACCTCGGGCAGGACCGTCCCGTCCCCGACGACGAAGGCGTGGCCGGACTGGCTCACCGGCTCCCGGCCCTCGATGTGCAGCTCGTAGTCGACGATGACGAGATCGCCGGGGCCGGCCGCCCGCTCCACGGCCCGGAACTCGGCCTGCTGCTCCCGCATGTGCTCGAGCGTCTCGTCCACCTCGGCCGCGGTGACGGGCCGCGGCGTGTGCTGGACGGTCACGCCCTTGACGTCGCCGAGCACGACCGCGGGCTTGACCTCCACCACCGCGGTGAAGCTGAGCGGGCTGTTCTCCTCCAGCCGCACGTCCTGCAAATCCGGCTCGTTCACCGGCTGCAGGTTGGCCTCGGACAGCGCCCGCCGGTAGACGTCGGGGATCAGGTGCTGGGCCACCTCCCGGCGCACCTCCTCGGCGAAGTGCACCTTCACCAGGGAGCGCGGCACGTGGCCCTTGCGAAAGCCGGGCAGGCGCGCCTGCTTCTGCACGCGGCTGTAGGCCCGTTCCCACTCGTGCTGGACGACGTCCACCGGAGCCTCGACGACCAGCCGGCGCTTGCAGGCGTCCATCTCTTCAACTGCGACCTTCATCGGTCCACCGTTCTGGTGCGAGAGGGGGGAGTTGAACCCCCAAGGGCTTTCGCCCACTGGATCCTAAGTCCAGTGCGTTTGCCAGTTTCGCCACTCTCGCGAAGTTGCGGCCGGAGCCAACCGAGGATACCGAGGAAGCCCGACGCCCGCAAGGACGCGGCGGTTTGTAGAATCGCCTTCTCGTCGCCGCCCTCGCCTGCTGGCACCCGCCTTGAACCCTTCCGAGCCAGCCGGGTTCCTCAGGCCCGGAAACTTACACGATCGGACATGGAGGAGGGGTCATGATGAAGCGAACCAGATCCACGTGCGCGGCCCTCGCTTCGGCCCTCGTGGTCGCCGCGCCGCTCGCGGCCCTGGCCGCGAACCCGACGCAGGCCGACTTCGACGCCTGCAATCGCGAGGCGCAGGCGGCCGTGCAGAGTCCGGCGGCGTCGCCGGGAACGACCGGTGGGGTGACCGGCCCGGGAACCACACCCGGCGCCGGCGCCACCACACCGGGCGGCGTCAGCGGCGGGACCGGAACCTCCGGGACGACGGGCGGCGGGACGACCGGCACGATGCCGGGCGGCTCCACGGTCACCGGCCCGTCGGACCCGATGCTGCGCGGCATGGCGGCGGCCGGGGCGAACGACCCGGCGTACCAGCAGGCCTATCGGGATTGCATGCGGCGCCGCGGCTTCTAGGCCGGGCATCGCCGGGGCCCTCTCCAATGAGAGGGCCCCGTTTTCTGTCCGCTCCTCAAGCAGCCGGCTCCGTCACCCTCTCGGCGGAACCGTGACGGCGCTCGAGGAGGATCCGGTGCTCGGTGCGGAACCGCTCGAGGCAGTCGGCGCAGATGCCGTCGGTGAAGCGAACCCACCACCCGCGCCACGACACGATGCCGCTCCACAGCGGCCGTCGGTAGTAATAAGGATGCCAGGCACAGCGGCCGATCATCATGCTGGCGGCCCCCTCAAGGCGGTAGCGTGCCTCGCTCACCGGCAAGCGCCGTGCCACAGCGGCCGAGATCGTCGCGTCGCGGAGTTAGGGTTCGGCCCAGGCGCGGCGGAAGGCAACTTCTCGGTGAGAGGTGGGCAACCCGCTTCCCACCGCGTTCAGGGGGCGTCGAGCCGGCCGCCGTTTTCGAGCCGCTCCTGGCAGGTCCAGACAGGTGCGCGCCTCGGGCAGCGCGGCAAGACGTTCGGGCTCGATCAGGCCACCGCATATCTCGCACCTTGTGTAGGTCCCGCTGGCGAGCCGTTCACACCTCCTTTCACTCACCGGTCGCGGTCTCGGTCGGCGAGAGGGCCGGAACTCCGGCGCCGAGATTGCAGGAATCCACCACATGCATCCGCGGTGTCGGGTCTGCCAGGAGATCGCCCGGACACCCCTGGTCGTGCTCTATCTCTACATCGCGCTGGCCTGGACCCCGTTCCAGCCCCGGCGCATGCGGCGCTTTCTCTTCGAGCACGACTTCGGCTGCGACGAGCGGTTCGCGGCCTTCACCTGAGGGTTCCCGGCGTCCGCCCGTCCCACGCCCGCGTGGCGGCCGTTTGGCGGATCGAGCCGCCCTGTGGGGTCCCGGTCAGCGGGCTCGAGCCGGCCGGCCTCGGGGCAAGGGCATGATCCCGTTGAGTGCGAGCCGCCCCCCGTCGGCGTACACCGTCGTCCCCGTCATGTACGACGAGGCGTCCGAGGCGAGAAACACGGCCACCTCCGCCATCTCCCGCGGCTCGGCCACCCGCTGCATCGGCGTCCGCAGGTAGACCGCCTCGCGCCACTTGCGGTTGCGGAGCAGGTGCCGGGTCAGGCCCGTCACCACCGTGCCGGGGCCGATGGCGTTGACCCGGATGCCGTAAGGAGCCAGCGCGATCGCCATCGCCTTGGTGAGCTGGCGCACGCCGCCCTTGCTGGCCGCGTACGCCGCCGATTCCGGCCGCGCCACCTCGGCGTTCACCGACGACAGGGTGATGATCACGCCGCGGCGGCGTCGGGCCATGCGCCGCGCCGCGGCCTGCGCGACCAGGAACGTGCCCTTCAAGTTGACGTCGATGACCCGGTCCCACGTCTCCTCGGTCAGCTCCAGGAACGGGGCCAGCGGTTCGATCGCGGCGTTGGTCACCGCCACGTCCAGGCGGCGCCACCGCGCCTCGAGGGCCGCGAGGCCGGCCTCGACCGAGGCCGCGTCGGCCACGTCCATCTCCAGCGCGAGGGCGCGGGCGGCTCCGATCCGTCGCGCGGTCGAGCGGGCGGTCACCGGGTCGATGTCCGCCACGCCGACCCTGGCGCCTTCCCGCGCGAACGCCAGCGCGATCGCCTGCCCGATGCCGCGGCCGGCCCCGGTCACGAGAGCGACCTGTCCCCTGAGTCGCACGGCTCCCTCCTCCACATGCTGGGCTGCGGGCGGCATAGTGCCCGAGCCCGACCGGGACGGCAATCCGGTTGCGCGGGTGACGTCGGAGCCACGCTGGCACATGACCGGCGTTGTTCCCTGGTGTGGAGGGCCCCCGGCCGACGAAGAACCCCGGCGAACCCCGCTGAAATCGCGGCCTCGTGCGGTGTTGCGGCTTGCCGCCGCCTCGGCATGCCTCTTGCCCTGGGGGGGCGTGACGCCTGCCCGCCGGCCGCCGAGCGCGAGGGCAGGGAAAGACGGGGAGGCCATGCAGCAGGGAACGAACGGTCACGGAGCGCGACCCAAGGTCCTGATCGCCGACGACGAGCCGGGGATCCGCGGCGTGCTGTGCGAAACGGTCACCGGCTTCGGCTACGACGTCGAGGAGGCGCCCGATGGGGCGGCCGCGTGGCGGACGCTGAGCCGGCCCAACAGCCCCATCCGCATCGCGATCCTGGACGTCCGGATGCCCGCGCTCGATGGCTTCAGCCTGTGCCGCCGCATCCGGGCCGAGCTGACCGACCCCTACGTCTACGTGATCCTGCTCACCGCGCTGTCGCAGCCCAGCCACTTCAGCGAGGGCATGGCAGCGGGCGCCGACGATTTCCTGACCAAGCCGTTTCAGATCGAGCACCTGGGGGCCCGCCTCGGCGTCGCCCGGCGCATCCTCAGGCTCGAGGAGGAGGTGCGCGAGCTGTCCCGGCTGCTCCCGATCTGCATGTATTGCCGCCGCGTCCAGGACGAGGCGGGGCGGTGGACGCCGGTGGAGCTGTACCTGGCCAGCCGGGGCATGAGCGAGATGACGCACGGCATGTGCGCCGACTGCTCGGCCGTGGCGCGCACTCAGGTGTGACGTCCTGATGCGGGCCTGGTTCGGCATCCGGTCGGCCGGCGCCGTCAGCCGGCGCCATCCCTACGGCATGCGGCTGATGGCGGTGCTCGCCGTGCTGGCGGTGGGGATCCTGGTGGGCCTCCGGGCCCTCAGCCGCCCACCGGCACCGGTCGGCGCGATCGAGCGCAGCGCCGAGCAGGTCCTGGCCGAGGGAGACCAGCGACTCGCCCGCCGGGACTACCGCGGCGCCCTGGCGGCCTACGACGAGGGCCTCGAGCGCTTTCCGTACGATCTCCGCCTGCTTTACCGCGCCGGAGTCGCGCTGTCGTTCCTTGGCGACCGGGAGCAGGCCGCGCTCGTGTTCCGCAGCGTCGTCCGCCGGGGCGATCCCGCCAGCCCCGAGGTCCGCGCGGCCCAGGCCTGGCTGGCCGGGACCACAAGCCGTCCGGGAAGCTAGCGGCCCACGTCGTCACCTAGAGGCTTCGCACCGCGCGGCGAACCTCATCCGGATCGGGCCGCACCTGGATGTTCCGGCTGACCGAGAACCAGCGCACGATTCCCTCACGGTCCAGGACGACCGTCGTCGGACGCGGCACGTCCTGACCGTTCGGCCCTCCGCCGGGGTGAAGGAGCCCCCACCGCCGGGTGACGGCGAGGTCCCGGTCGGCGAGGAAGCGGTAGCCGAGACCGAGCCCCTCGGCCATTCGCTGGCTCTGCTCGTTCGGGTCGGGTGAGACGGCCAGGATCTCCAGACCGGCCCGCTCGGCCTCTGACAACGCAGCTCCAAGCCCTTGGAGCTCCGCTACGCAGAAGGGTCACCAGGCCCCTCGGTAGAAGATCAGGACGACCGGCTTCCGGCCCCGGTAGTCGGCGAGCGATACCGACCGGCCCGCGGCATCCGGGAGGGTGAAGTCCGGTGGCCGTTCGCCGACCCGCAGCACGGTGGGAGCGTCCGGGATCCGGGCCGCCACGAAGTTGAACCACGCCCCGCCCGCGAGCAGCAGGGTCGCGAGGGCCAGCGCCCCCCACGCCGGCCACCGCCGCGGCGCGCGCACGAGAGCGGCCACCGCGAGGATCGTCGCGATCGCGAACGCAGCCACGTACGCTTCCGGGTGGTTGCGCACCACCGGGACCTGGAGCAGGAGGCCGTACCCCACCGCCGCCGCGACGGCGACGACGACGCTCAGCGTCGCGAGCGTCCCCGAACCGAGCCGGCGCGGCCTCCGGCCGCGGGCCG
>DATLZL010000542.1:0-5902 GCA_035574035.1 Binatia bacterium
GGCGCGGGCGGCCGCCGGCCGGCGCAGCCGCCGCCGGGACGGTTTACCCGACACCGGCGACGGGCAGCCGGATGCGCACCGCGGCCCCGCGCTCGCCGCGGTTTTCGGCCGTGATCTCGCCACCCAGCTCGCGCACGATCCCGGCACAGATGGCCAGGCCCAGGCCGGTGCCGTCGCGCTTGGTGGTCACGAACGGCTCGAAGACGCGCGGCAGGATCTCGCTCGGGATGCCGGGACCGGTGTCGGCCACCTCCAGCACCACCCCCCCGGGCCCGACCAGCCCCACGATGTCGAGCTCGCGCGGCGGCGGCGCGTCGCGCAGGGCGTGCTGGGCGTTGGTGACCAGGTTCAGCAGCACCTGCTGCAGCTGGACCCCGACGCCCGGCACGGGCGGGAAGCGCGCCGGAAACCGCACGCGCGCGGTGATCCCCTCGCGCCGGAACTCGTACGCCTTCAGCTCGACCACCCGGCGCGCCAGATCGGCCAGGTCCACGGGGGTCGGCCCGGCGGGCGCCTGCCGCGCGCTCTGCAGGGTCGTGCGGATGATGCGCAGTGCCGAGTCGAAGCTCTGATCGACCTGCCCCAGGTGGGCCTCGGCCTCGGCCGGACTGTCCCGGAGGCATTTCCGCGCCAGGCCCAGGTGGCCGGCGGCCACGCTGAGCACGTTGCCCAGCTCGTGCGTCACGCCGGCCGCCACCTCGCCGAGCGCTCGCAGCTGAGCCGCCCGCTGGATCTCCGCGTTCAGGGCCAGCGACTGCTCGTGGGCCCGCGCCAGCTCCTCGTGAGCCTCCGCCAGCCGGCGCCGGCTCCGGCGGTAGGCATGGGCCAGCAGGGCGGTCATCCCGCCGACGAGGTTCAGGATGAGCAGGTTGAACGCCGCCACGCTCCATTCCCCGAACGGCGGGACCGCCGGCCGGGACAGCCAGCCGGCGTGCTGCATGAGCGCCAGGCCCAGGAAGCAGACGGTCGACAGCGCGGTGGCGATCAGGCAGGCGGTGCTCGAGAACACCAGGCCCGTGTACAGGGGCACGATCACGTAGACGCCGAGGAACGACGCGGCGGCCAGGCCGCCGCCGCTGGCGAGGCCGGCGGTGATGAGGATCACGTCCACGACCATGCGGAGGTAGGCCTGGTCCCGCAGCCGCCGGCCGCTCCGCGCGGCGAGGTAGTAGGGCAGGTTGAGCGCGATGCCGACCAGGGCGACCGCCCGGACCCCGGCGTTGCCCCCGTGGACGCCGCCGATCGCGAAGGCGTGATCGAAGACCAGGACCAGCACGCCGACCCCGGCGCGCAGGGTCAGTTCCTGGAGGAGGCGGCGGCGCCGCCGTCGCTCCCGATCCTCGGTGTCGCCGGCGCTCCCTGCCGAAGCGGCCGCCATACCGGCATGGTGGCACGGCCGGGTGGAAATCGGACAGCGTCCCGAACTGGCGCCGGCCCCGGTCCGGTCAGTCGGGTCTTTCGCCGAGCAGGAGCCGGGCGGCCCGGACGATGGCCCCGGCGTCGATCCCGTAGTGCCGGTAGAGCTCCCGGCCCGTGCCCGACTGCCCGAAATCGTCAACGCCCAGGGCCACCTGGGGCACCCCCAGAGCCCCGCCCAGGAAGGCGAGCGTGTGGGAATGGCCGTCCAGGACTGAGACGATCGGCACTCCCTCCTCCTCGGGGCCGACCAGGGAAAGCAGGTGGGGCTCGGGTCCGCGCAGCCCGCGGTAGAGGAGATCGGCACTGGTCACGGCGAACACGCTGGCGGCGAGGCCCCGCTCGGCGAGCTCCTGCGCCGCGGCCACCGCTTCCGGGACCACGACGCCGGCGGCGAAGATCTGGACGGCCGTGTGTTCGGGGTCCCAGCCGGGTCGGCGCCGGCCGTCGATCAGCCGGTAGCCGCCGCGGAGCGCGTCGAGGCGCCAGCTGGTCTCGGCGGCCGGGGCCAGTCGCTGGTCGACGGGACGAGTGGACAGGCGCAGGTAGAGGCTCTCGCCCTGCCGCCGGGCGATGGCCCCCAGCCCCGCCAGGAGGATCCACTCCACCTCGCGGGCGAAGACCGGCTCGTACGCGACGATGCCGGGAAGCTCCACGCCCAGCCCCGGCGTGACGACCGACTGGTGGGCCCCGCCTTCGGGGGCCAGGGTCACGCCCGACGGCGTGGCGACGACGACGAACCGCCCGCCCGCGTAGAGCGCGTGATAGAGGGCGTCGAGCCCGCGGCTGACGAAGGGGTCATAGAGGGTGCCGATCGGCAACAGCGTGACGCCGTCCATCTCGGCCGCGAGCCCCAGCGCGCCGAGCAGCAAGAAGAGGTTGTGCTCGGCGATGCCGAGCTCGACGTGCTGGCCTCGGGGCCCCTCCCGCCACTGCACGGGCAGGGCGGCCTCCGCGAACCAGTTGCGCCGGGCCTCCGGGAAGTAGACGCCGCGCCGGTTGATCCAGCCGGCCAGGTGCGTGGTCACGGCCACGTCGGCCGACACGGTGACGATCGCCTCGGCCACCGGCAGCCGTGCGAGCGCGCCCAGGACGCGCCCGAATGCCTCCTGCGTGGAGATGTGTTCGGGATAGGTCTCGTCGAGCCGCTCGGGGACCGGGGGCGGCTGGCCGACCGGCGGTGGGGTGAACAGCGGGGGCAGCCCGCGGATCCACCGCGCCTCCGGCGAGTCGTCGGGGAAGCCTGCCCACTCCTCGCCGGGCGCGACGCCGAGGGCCTGCCGCAGCGTCTCGATCTGGCCCGTCGTGAGCAGCGCCGTGTGGTTGAGAGGATCGGCTGCCGTCGGCAGCCCCCATCCCTTGATGGTCCGGGCCAGGATCACCGTGGGTCGGTCGCGCTCCCGGCCGGCCTCGGCCAGCGCCTCCAGGATCGCCCCCAGGTCGTGGCCCCCGACGTCGGCGACGAGAGCCGCCAGCTCGTCGTCGGGCACCCCGGCCAGAAAGCGCTCGAGCGCCGGGTGGGGCTCGCCGAGCGGCCCGCGCGCCAGGGCCTTGCGCAGCGCGCCCGGCGGCTGCCGCAGCAGGCTCTGGTACTCGCCCGGGTCCATCGTCTCGAGCCGCCGGCGCAGGTGCGTGCCGCCCGGCCGGCGGAAGGCCTGCTGCAGCCGCCGGCCCCAGGCCAGCTCGATCACCCGCCAGCCGAACGCGGCGAACAGGGCCGAGAGCTGTCGGGGCCGGGCGGCGGGGACGATGCGGTCCAGGCTCTGCCGGTTGACGTCCACGATCCACAGGACATTGCCGAGCCGGGCCACCGCCTCCTCTCCGAGCGCCTCCCAGACGTTGCCCTCGTCGAGCTCGGCGTCGCCGACGAGCACGACGACGCGCTCGACGGCCGTCCGGTGGTCGTGGTCGACGAGGTAGCGCCCGGCCAGCGCGCCGAAGGTCGCCTGCACCGCCCCGAGGCCCATCGAGCCCGTGGAGATGTCGACGATCTCCGGGTTCTTTCGCCGGCTCGGATACGCCTGCAGCCCCCCGAACCGACGCAGCGTGCGCAGGGCCTCGGCCGGCAGTCGCCCGCGCAGGTACTGGATCGCGTAGAACGCGGGCGCGGCGTGGGCCTTGACCGCCACCACGTCGCCCGGCCCGAGCGCCTTGAAGTAGAGGGCGGTGAGCACGCTCACCAGGGAGGCGGAGGAGGCCTGGTGGCCGCCGACCTTGACGTCGTCGGCCCCCGGGCCGGCGAGGTTGGCCTGGTGGACCATCCAGGTGGCGAGCCAGAGCACGCGCTTCTGGATCCGGCCCAGGACCTCCAGCTCGGTCATGGCGCTCTCACTATAGCGACGGCAGCCGGCGGGGGTAGACTGAAGGGGCTTGGCGTGCCTCGGCCCGATGGTGGGCCCAGCCTCCTCCAGGCCGCGTCCCGGCGGCTCCGCCCCGTCGGACGTGCAAACCGGCGGTGACGGCCGAGGGCGCCATGCGATTCCGATCACGCTCCGTCTGCTCGCTCGTCCTGCTCGCGGCCTGGCTGCTGCCAGCGGCCGCGCTCGCCCAGAAACCCGACTCGGCGCCGGCGCCGAGAGAGGAGAAGCCGATGAGTCCGGTCATCGAGAAGGGGGCCACGGTGCAGTTCGACTACACGCTGAAGGACGAGGCCGGCGCCCTGCTGGACAGCAGCGAGGGTCGCGCGCCGCTCACCTACGTCCACGGCCGCCGCGAGATCATTCCCGGCCTCGAGCGCGAGCTGGCCGGCATGCGGGCGGGCGAGGAAAAGCACGTCGTCCTGCCGCCCGCCGAGGCCTACGGGCCGGTGGATCCGGCGGCGGTGGCCGAGGTGCCTAAGCGCGTGGTCCCGCCGGAGGCCCTGGTGCCCGGGACCGAGCTGATGGCCCGGAGCCCCGATGGCGAGAGCCGGGTGGTCCGCGTGAAGGAAGTCCGCGAGGACTCGGTCGTCCTCGACCTCAACCATCCGCTGGCCGGCAAGACCCTTTACTTCCACGTCCGCGTGCGGGAGGTGACGCCGGCGGATCAGTGAGGGTTGTGAAGATTGGCTCCCCGGGCAGGACTCGAACCTGCGACCTAGTGATTAACAGTCACCCGCTCTACCGGCTGAGCTACCGGGGAGTGTCCGCGGCGGGGCGACGTCCGGCCAATCTTAACTGATCTCCCGCCGTCCCTCCAGCGCCTTGGACAGGGTGACCTGGTCGGCGTACTCGAGGTCGCCGCCGACCGGCAGGCCGCGGGCGATCCGCGTGACACGCACGCCGAGGGGGCGCAGGAGCTTGGCCAGGTAGAGCGCCGTCGCCTCGCCCTCGACGTTGGGGTTGGTGGCCAGGATCACCTCGGCGGTGCCTCCGGCGTCGAGTCGGGCCAGGAGCTCGCGGACCTTGAGGTCCTCGGGTCCGATGCCCTCGAGCGGCGAGAGCGCGCCCAGCAGCACGTGGTAGCGGCCGCGGAACTCCCCGGTCCGCTCCATGGCCAGCAGGTCGTTCGGCTCCTCGACGACGCAGATCACCCGGGCGTCGCGGGCCGGGTCCCGGCAGATCCGGCACGGGTCCTCGTCGGTGACGTTGAAGCAGGTACGGCAGTACACGATCCGCTCCTTGACCGCCACCAGCGCCCCCGCCAGCTCCCGCACCTCCTCGGCCGGCCGCTTGAGCAGGAAGAACGTCAGGCGCTGGGCGGTCT
This sequence comes from Binatia bacterium, assembly GCA_035574035.1. Taxonomy (GTDB): domain Bacteria; phylum Methylomirabilota; class Methylomirabilia; order Rokubacteriales; family CSP1-6; genus DATLZL01. The sequence goes on from DATLZL010000542.1 coordinate 5,101, forward strand.
TGGGACCGATCCCCGGCAGGCGCTGCAGCGCCTCGATCAGGCGGGCGACCGGCTCCGGGTAGTGCGCCACGCCTCAGAGGTTGAGGCCGGGGATCTTGAGCCCGCCGGTGAGCTTGCCCAGCTCCTGCTGGACCAGCTCGCGCGACTTCCGCAGCGCCTCGTTGCACGCCGCCAGCACCAGGTCCTCGAGCATCTGGACGTCGTCCTTGCTGACGACCTCGGGGTCGATCTTGATCGCCAGCAGCTCCTGCTTGCCGTTGGCCTCGACGGTCACCATGCCGCCGCCCGCGGTCGCCTGCACCTTCTTCTGGGCGATCTGCTCCTGCAGCTCCGCCATCTGCTGCTGCAGGCGCTGCGCCTCCTTCATCAGGTTGCCGAAGCCCTTCACTGCCCGTCTCCTTCCGGCGGCCGCGGTCGGACGGCGACCACCTCGCCCTCGAGTCCCTCGATCACCGCCTGTACCACCGGGTGCTCCCGGAGGTCGCCGCCCGGCGCGCCGCCCTCGACGAGGTCCACCCGCTCGGCCCCCGGCACCTGCCGCCGCACGGCCGCCTGGAGCAGCTCGCGGCTCGCGCGATCGGCGAGCATGTCCCGGTGGAAGTGATTGCCCCCCACCACGACGCTCAGGGCGCCCCCGGCGAGCCCCAGCGGTCGGGCCTGGGCCAGCACCGCGCCGAGCATCGGCTTCTTTGCCATGACGTCGTCCACCACCCGCTGCCAGAGCAGCGCGAGATCGCCCGACTCCGCGGCCTCGGCCGGGCCCGAATCCTCCGGCGCGCCCGCGGTCTGATGCGATCGGGCC
>DATLZL010000543.1:0-4778 GCA_035574035.1 Binatia bacterium
ATGTTGCCTCCCATGCGGCCCAGGCCGACGAGCCCCAGCTCCACGCTCAGCCCAGCCGGCGCCCGAGCACGACCCGCAGCCGCTCGAGGGCGTCCACGGCCGGGCCGGCGAAAGGCAGCCAGAGCGCGCGCCGCCGGGCGGCGCGCAGCGTGGCGAGATCGCCCAGGGCCTGCGCCATCTTGAGCGTGGCGAAGCCGTAGCGCTCGCCGGGGATCGGCACGTCCTCGGTGTCCTCGCCGGCCAGGAGGACCAGGATCGCCGTCGGCGGCCCGCCCTTGTGCAGCTGGCCCGTGGAGTGGAGGTAGCGCGGGCCGTAGCCGGCCGTGGTCGCCAGCCGCGTGCGGTCGCGGATGAGCCGACGGAGCCCGGTCATCGCCGCCGTCGTCGCCGGCTCGGGCGTGACGAAGGCGAGGAGCGCCACGTAGTCGCCGGGCCGGGCCGCAGCCAGCGCGGCGGCCAGGTCGTCGGGGCTGTCGGCCGGCCAGTCGGGCAGGCGCCCGCGCTCGCGGTGCGTGGCCAGCGCCGCCTGCGTGGCCTCCTTGGCGGCGGCGACATTGGGCTCATCGAAGGGGTTGACCCCGAGAAGGGCGCCGGCGACGGCGGTCGCCAGCTCCCACCGGAAGAACTCGCCGCCGATGTCCAGCCGGTCGCCGAGGCCGATCCGGATGACCGGGTGGCCGGCGGCCTCGAGGGGGGATACCGCGCACGCCGGGGCCGGGTCGTCCCCCAGGGTGATCGCCACGAACAGCCGGTCGGGACCGTACGCGGCGGCGGGCCCGACCGGCTCGTCGTTGACCACGACGAGACCCCGCCCCTGCTTGCCGGTGGACTCGGTCAGGAGCTGCTCGAGCCAGGCCCCGAGCGCGGCCACCGGCTCGGAGATCACGAAGGTGATCTTGTCCCGGCCCGCCTGGGCCAGCGCTCCCAGGGCGGCGCCGAGCTGCAGGCCCGGATTCTCGGCCACCGGGATGCCGGGCCCGCACGCCTCGGCCATGGCCGCTCCGCGGTCCAGCAGGGCGGCGATGTCGGCGCCGATCAGGGCGGCGGGCACGAGTCCGAACAGCGTCAGGGCCGAGAAGCGCCCGCCGACGTCGGGCGGATTGAGGAACGTGCGCCGGAACCCGCCCTCGGCCGCCAGGCGCTCGAGCGGCGTTCCCGGGTCGGTGATGGCGATGAAGTGCCGGCCGGGTGTTCCGGTCGCCCGCTCGACCTCCGCCCGGAAGAACCGGTAGAGGGCGATCATCTCGACCGTCGTGCCTGACTTGGAGGAGACGAGGAAGAGGGTCCGCGCCGGATCCAGGCGCTCGCGGGTGCGGCGCACGGCGGTGGGGTCGGTGGTGTCGAGGACGGTGAGGGCCGGCCGTCCGGGGGGCGGCGGCAGGCTCGCCGCCAGCACTTCGGCGGCCAGGCTCGAGCCGCCCATGCCGAGCAGCACGACGTCGCGCACGCCCTCGGCCTGGACCTCGTCGGCGAAGGCCCGCAGGTCGGTGACGTGCGCGCGCATGGCAGCCGGCGCTTCGAGCCAGCCCAGCCGGTTCGCGATCGCCGTCCGCGCCGCGGGGGCGTCGCTCCAGAGCGTCGGGTCCTTCTTCCAGAGCCGGGCGGCGGCATCCTGGCGTTCCAGCCGGCCGAGCGCATCGCGGACGGGCGGCCAGTCCGTCACCGCCAGCGCGGGCGGCGCCGCCGATTCGGCCGCCTCCAGGGCCAGCACCTTCTGCAGGCGGCGCACATGGCGCTCGGCGCCCGAGAACCGGGCGGCCAGGAACGTGCGGATGAGCTCGATGGCCTGCTCGACGCTGACCACGCTGGCCCCGAGGCAGATGACGTTGGCGTCGTCGTCCTCGCGGCACTGGCGGGCGGTCATCAGATCGTGGCAGAGGGCGGCGCGGATCCCGCGCAGCTTGTTGGCGGCGATGGCCACGCCGGCGCCGCTGCCGCAGATCAGCACGCCGGCGTCCGCGCGCCCCTCGCGCACCGCGCGGCCCACCGCCCGGGCGAAGTCGGGGTAGTCCGCGGGCTCGGTCGAGTTCGTCCCGCAGTCCAGGACCTCGTGGCCGTCCCGGCTCAGCGCGTCCAGCACCGCGGTCTTGTAGGGGAAGCCCCGGTGGTCGCAGCCGAAGGCGACACGCACGGTCAGCCGCCGAGCAGGGCCGCCGCCGGGCGGTCCAGCATCCAGATGAGCCGCCCCTCGGTGGGCCGCACCAGCCCGGCGGGCAGGTGGGCGCCGTCCCTGAGCACGGCCTTCACCGCCCGGGCCTTCTCGGCCCCGGCCACCAGGAAGACGACGTGCGCGGCGTGATTCAGCACCGGGTAGGTGAGGGTGAGGCGCTGGGGGATCGCCGCCGCGGCGGCGTGCACGGCCACCACCGGGCGGAAGACTTCCTTGAGCGCCGGCGAGCCGGGGAAGAGCGAGGCGGTGTGGCCGTCGACGCCCATGCCGAGCAGGATCAGGTCGAAGCGCGGCAGCTCGCCCCGGCGGGTCCCGAAGGCCGCGGCCAGCGCCCGCGCGTACTCGCCGGCCGCCTCGTCGAGGTCGGCGCGCTCGCCCGCCATCCGGAGGATCTGCCCGGACGGGACCGGTACCTTGCCGAGCAGCGTCTCCTCGGCCATGCGGTAGTTGGAGTCGGGGTGGTCGGGCGGCACGCCGCGCTCGTCGCCGAAGAAGACCCACGTCCGGTCCCACGGCAGCGAGTCGATCCACGGCGGCTGGGCCAGGCGCGTGTAGGTGAGCCGCGGGGTGGCGCCGCCGGCCAGCGCGATCATGAAGCGGCCGCGCTCCTGGACGGCGCGGCGCGCCACGTCGCCGATGGTCCGGGCGGCCGCCTCGGCCAGGGCGTCGGCGTCCTGGAAGACGCGCACCTCGGCGTCCATGGCTCTCATGATACCGGCGCCGATCAACTGAGCCGGGCGTCGAGCGCCTGCTGGCGCTCCAGCGCCGCGCGGTAGTGGGCGTGCCGGGCCGCCACCGGCTCCACCCGCTCGCCCGGCGGCTGGCGGAGCGCGGCGAGGTCGGCGACGAGCCCCAGGGCTGAAAGCGCCAGCAGCGCCGCGCCCCGGCTCGTGGCTTCCTCTTCGGGCGAGAGGATCAGCGGCCGGCCGAGCGTGTCGGCGATGATCTGCGCCCAGGCCCGCGAGCCGGCCACGGCCCCGCCGGAGGCGACCACCGCATGGTCGGGGGCGGCCAGCGGGGCCAGCCGCCCGTAGACCAGGGCGATGCGCAGGGCCACCGCCTCCAGGGCGGCGCGCAGGATCTCCAGCGCCGAGGTGTCCAGGTGCAGGCCGACCACGGCGGCCCGGCGGTCGCCCCGCCACCCCGGGGCGCGCTCGCCGGCGATGAACGGCAGGACGGTGAGCCCGTGGCGGTCGGGCTCCATGGCCGCCAGCGCCCGCTCGGTGGCCGTCTCGTCGGGCAGGCGCAGGACCTGCCGGCACCACGCATAGAGGTTGCCGCCCTCGCTCAGGGCGCCGCCCAGCAGGCCCAGTTTCCGGTCCAGGCGATAGCGCCAGAGCCCGCGCGGCGCCGGTCCCGGCGAGGGCATGACCACGCGCAGGGCCACCGAGGTGCCGGCGTTGAGCGCCACCCGAGTGGGGTCCGTGCAGTCCGACCCGACGTTGCTCGCCGCCCCGTCGCCCACGGCCGGAAACCAGGGCACCCCGCGCAGCGCCGGCCAGCGTCGAGCCCACGCCGGCCGCAGCCCGCGGCGGCCTTCGGTCCGGTCGCAGAGCGGGAAGAGCGCGCCGGAGTCGACGTCGGCCGCGGCCAGCGCCTCCGGATCCCAGGCCAGCCGGTCCTGGTCGAGCAGGCCGGTGCCGGAGGCCATCGACAGGCTCGTCGCCGCCTCGCCGAAGAAGGTCAGCTCCAGGTGCTCGCCGATCGAACCCCAGCGGGTCACGCGGCGGGCCTGGGCCGGGCGTTCCCGGGCGAACCACCGCAGCCGCGCCGGCCAGTAGGAGGTGTGGACGTGGCAGCCGGTACGCGCGTGCAGGGCCGCCTCGTCGAGCGCCGCCCGCAGCACGGCCGCGTCGCGGGCGCTGCGGGTGTCGGCCCACATCGAGAGCGCGGTCACCGGCTGCAGCGCGGCGTCGAAGCCCAGGAGCCCGTGCCAGAACGTGGCCACGCCGACGGCGGCCACGTCCGGGAGCCGGGGCCCGGCCAGCACCGCGTCGAGGCAGGCGACGGCGGCGTCACGCAGCGTGCCCGGGTCGTGCTCGACCCCGCCATCGTCGGTCACGCGCGGCGCGTAGCTCACCCGGTGGAACCGGCCCGGCACCGGGCGTCCGTTCCGGTCGTAGAGCGCCGCCCGCGCGGAAGAGGTGCCGATGTCGAGCGCCAGGATCATGGGCGGGGACTCGGGTAAGATACCGCCCATGAGCGAACGGTGGGAAGTGCTTACGCTGCGCGGGCTGGCGGCGACGGACGAGCGCGCGGAGGAGTTCACCGGCACGCTGGTGATCCACCGTGAGGGGAGCTCCGAGCCCGTCGAGTCCATTTCGATCCGCGTGAAGCGCTCGATCCTGGCCGAGCTGCACGGCACGCTCGGGCGCCTGCTGACGCGCTCCATCGGATTCAGGGGAGTCTGAGGGGAGGAAACCCATGCCGCTGATCCGCGTGCTGAGCCCGGTCGGTCCCGACACCGCCGAGGCCCTGCGCGTGCCGGCCCTGCCCGCGGACCTGGCCGGCCGCACGGTGGGCTTTCTCGACAACACCAAGCCGAACTTCGACCGCCTCGTCACCGACCTGGGCGCCCTCCTCCGCCGGCGCTTCGGCGTGCAGGCGG
>DATLZL010000544.1:0-2589 GCA_035574035.1 Binatia bacterium
CGCAGCGAGACGCGCTCGAGCCCCTGGTCGCTGCCCAGCGAGGCGTAGAGCGGGAGGTCGGCGGCGGCGACCCACGCCCGGCGGCCGCCGGGAAAGTCCAGCGTCGCGATGCGCCCCTCGGCGGCGAGCGCGGCCAGCAGCGGCTCCGGGTCGCCGGCCACCCGCTCGGCGACCTCGGCCGGGTCCAGGTCGCCCAGGTCGTCCAGGAGGGCGGCGAGCTCGTTGGCGTCGCGGGCCCGCCGGTCGGGCCGCCGGTGCTGCGCCTCGGCCTCCACGGCCTGCACGATCTCCGGGCGCAAGGGACCCGGCGCCACGCTCCAGGCCTTGCGCATGACGACGGCGTCGCTCCGCCGCTCCTCGGCGTGGCCGGCGTCCAGGTACGCCCAGTCCCAGGCGAGCAGCAGCGGGTAGACGAACGGCGAGGGCAGGGGCGTGTCCACGGCCCGGACGGAGAGCTCGCGGTCGTGCAGCCGCTCGAGCAGGCGCCTGAGGCGCGGCACGTCGAAGGCGTCCTGGAAGCACTCGCGCGGCGTCTCGGCCACCAGCGGGAAGTCCGGCTGACCGCGCACGGTCTCCAGCAGGGCGTCGGCCGTGAGCCGCACCAGGTAGGCCGGCGTGCGCCGGCCCCGCGAGGTGCGCGGGATGAACAGGGCCCGGACGGCGGCGTGGCGGAAGCGAGTGGCGAAGAGCGGCGAGCCGATCAGCGCCTCGCCCAGCAGGGTGTCGAGCTCCTCGGGCTCGACCAGCGTGGCCAGGCGCTCGGGCGCGGGCGGCACCTGGCCGGGGGCGAACGAGAGCAGGATGCCGTCGTCCACGTGGCTGGCCTCGGCCTGCAGGCCGAACCGGCGGCGGACCTTCTCCCGGAGGGCCAGACCCCAGGGACCGTTCACGCGCATGCCGAAGACCGAGTGGACCATGACGTGGCGGCCGCCCATCTCGTCCGAGAAGGACTCGACGACCAGGCTCCGGTCGTCGGGCACGCCGCCCAGGACCTCGGCGCCCTTGGCCAGCCAGGCCCGCAGCGCGGCCGCCGCGCGCGCGTCCAGGCCGCACTCCCGCCCGGCCCAGGCGGCGAAGTCCGGGTCGTCCAGGCGCTCGCCGGCCTCGCGCCGCAGGCGGCCCACGGCCAGGCCGAGCTCCCAGGACCGCGAGGGATGCTCGCCGCGCCAGAAGGGGACCGTCGGCGACATGCCCTGAGCGTCCTCGACCAGCACCTGGCCGGCCCGGACCTTGACGATGCGCCAGGCGTGGGAGCCGAGCAGGAAGACGTCGCCGGGCAGGCTCTCGGTGACGAACTCCTCGTCGAGCGTGCCCACGCGCAGGTCGGTGTCGGCGACGACCACGTCGTAGAGTCCGGCGTCGGGGATGGTGCCGCCGGAGGCCAGGGCCAGGAACCGGCTGCCCCGGCGGGCGTGCAGGCGATCGTTGACGCGGTCCCAGAGGATCCGAGGGGCGGCGCCCCGCAGCTCGGCCGGCAGCGGCTCGGCCAGCATGCGGACGACCTCGACGAACGCCTCGCGGCTGAGCGTGCGGTAGGGCGCCGCCCGGCGGAAACGCTCCCAGAGGGCGTCGACCGAGACCGACTCGGCGGCCACCGCCGCCACCACCTGCTGGGCCAGCACGTCTAGGGGGGCCTCGGGCATGGTGACCCGGTCGAGCGTCCGCTCCCGGACCGAGCGGACGACCGCCGCCGCCTCGAGGAGCTCCTCGCCCTTGGTGACCACGATCCGGCCCTTGCTCACGCGCGAGAGCAGGTGGCCGGCCCGGCCCACCCGCTGGAGCGCCGCCGACACGGCGCGCGGGGACTGGAGCTGGATCACCAGGTCGATGGCGCCGACGTCGATGCCGAGCTCGAGCGAGGAGGTCACCACCAGCGCCTTGAGCTCGCCGTCCTTCAGCCGGTTCTCGGCCTCCAGCCGGGCCCGGCGGGAGAGCGAGCCGTGGTGGGCCGCCACCCGCCCCTCGCCCAGGCGGTCGTTGAGGTCGCGGGCCAGGCGCTCGGCGGCGCGGCGCGACTGGGCGAACACGAGCGTCGTGCGGTGCGCGGCGACCAGCTCGGCCACCTGCTGGAGCGCGGCCTCCCACACCGTGTCGCTCGGCGTGGTGAGGAAGTCGTCCACCGGGGCCAGCACCTGAAGGTCGAGCGGGCGGGCCAGGCCGGCGTCGACCACGACCGGATCGCGGGCCCCGGCCCCGGTGAGGAAGGCCAGCGCCTCCTCCACCGGGTGGACGGTGGCCGAGCAGCCGATGCGCTGCGGGCGCTCGCCGCCGGGGCGGGCGGTGACCAGGGCGTCCAGGCGTTCCAGGGAGAGCGCCAGGTGGGCCCCGCGCTTGTTGCCGACCAGTGCGTGGACTTCGTCCACGATGACGAAGCGCGCGCCGCCGAGGGCCGGGCGGAAGCGCTCGGTGGTGAGCAGGATGTAGAGCGACTCCGGGGTGGTGATCAGGATGTGCGGTGGCCGGCGGGTCATCGCCTGCCGGGCGGCGGCCAGCGTGTCGCCGGTGCGGACGGCGACCCGGACCTCGGCCGGGCGGCGGCCCGCGGCCAGGGCCGCGGCCCGGATGCCGTGCAGGGGCTCGCGCAGGTTC
>DATLZL010000545.1:0-3068 GCA_035574035.1 Binatia bacterium
GGAGCTTCATCCCGGCGGATTATACTGGCCTGGTCATGGCCGATCCCGACGCCGCCGCCCGGCCCGAGGACGCCGGCGACCTCGTGCCCGTGTACCGCTGCGCCCAGCCCGAGGCGCTGGTGGTGAAGGGCCTGCTGGAGAGCGAGGGCCTGCCCGTGGTGCTCCGCTGGCGCCTGGGCCACTCCGTGTACCCGTTCACCATCGGCGACCAGGGCGAGGTCACGGTGCTGGTGCCGGCCGGCGCGGTCACCCGCGCGGTGCTCCGGCTGGCACGGATCGTGCCCGATCCCTCGCTGCTCTGACCGCTCAGCGGCCCACGGCGGCGACGATCGCTTCCAGGGCCCGGCCGACCCGGTCCAGCGCGGCGGCCTCCAGCGTGTCGACGTCGTCGCGCGAGGTGTGGTAGGTGTCGAAGGGCGGCGGCCGGCGGACGACGGCCCGGAACACGCTGCGCACCGGACTGAAGACGAACCGGCGCAGCGCCTCCGCCTCCCGTAGCGGCACCACCGTCAGCCCGTAGGCCGGCACTCCGGCGGCGGCGAAGGCCCGGTGGTCGCTGCCGAACACCGGAATGCGCCCCACGAGGTGATAGCCCTCGTCGCGCCGGAGACCGAGGGCGTCGAGCGAAGCGGCCACGGCCTGCAGGAACCGCGGGGGCACGTCGGGCGTGTCCCAGACGGCGAGCGCGTCGCCGATTCCGCAGAGCTCGAGGCTCAGCGCACCGACCACGTCATCCAGCCGCTCCTGCCGGACGTAGGCGCGGGCGCCGAGGTAGCCGAGCTCCTCGGCCGCGCTGAAGAGCAGCCGGACGCGCACCCCGTGCGGCCCGCGTCGGGCCAGGCGGTCGATCAGCGCCAGCAGGATGGCCACCGCGCCGGCGTTGTCGTTGGCGCCGGGGCTGCCGGGCACCGCGTCGTGGTGGGCGATCAACAGCAGCACGCGGTCGCCCTCGCCCACGTCCACGACGAAGTTCTGGCCGGCCCCCTCGAAGGACCGGAAGGGGCAGCGCCGGAACGGCACGCCGCGCCGCTCGAGGTACCAGGCCACCGCCGCCTCCCGGGCGACGTTGGTCCGCCCGGTCAGCAGCCGGGCCAGCGCCAGCGGGGAGCCGTCTCCGGCCAGGATTTGCTCGAGCGGCACCGGCGCGCCGGCCGGGATCCGGCGCCGGTTCAGGACCCGGCTGAGGCCGCGGTTGAGGCGGCCGCGCAGGTAGAAGCCGAGGTCGCGCAGGCTCACGGCACCCGGAACAGCCGGCAGGCGTTGGCCGTCGTGCGTCGGGCCAGCTCCGCCGGCGGCTCGCCGCGCAGCGCGGCGACGTGGGCGGCGGTCAGCGCGAGGTACGCCGGCTCGTTGCGCTGGCCGCGGTGGCCCTGGGGCGGCAGGTAGGGACAGTCGGTCTCGACCACCAGCCGGTCGCCCGGCACGTAGCGGGCGACGTCGGGCAGGGCCCGAGCCTTGGGGTACGTGACCGGCCCGGCCAGCGAGATGAGCAGGCCGAGGTCCAGGCACCGCCGCGCGATCTCGACGTCGCCGGAGAAGCAGTGCATCACGCCGCCGATCTCCCCCGCCCGCTCCTCGGCCAGCACGCGCAGCACGTCGGCGTGCGCGTCGCGGCAGTGCACGACGACCGGCTTGCCGACCTCGCGGGCCAGGGCGAGCATCCGGCGGAAGACCGACGCCTGGACCGCCGGCGGGGACAGGTTGCGGAAGAAATCGAGGCCGATCTCTCCGATGGCCACCACCCGCGGCTCGCGGGCCAGCGCGGCCAGGGCGGCGAAGGCCGCCTCGTCGGCGGCCGCGGCCTCGTGCGGGTGCAGGCCCACCGTGGCCCACACGTCGGGCTCCCGCCGGGCGACGGCGATCGCCGCCCGCGACGACTCCACGTCGGTCCCGACCGTCACCTGCCGCCGCACGCCGGCCGCGCGCGCCCGCTCCAGGACGGCCGGCAGGTCGTCGGCGAACTGCGGGAAGTGCAGGTGCGCGTGGGTGTCGAAGAGGTCGCCGTTCACGGGACCACCCGGAAGCGGAGCCGGCCGATCAGCTGCCCCGAATTCGTCATGACGTCCACCGTCCAGCGCCCGACCGCGTCGGCCGGCCAGGCCGTCTTGCGCGACAGCGTCCGGAACCCCTCGCGCCGGCCCCCGCGCACGGGCGTGAGCCGGACGACGTCCACGACCTCGCCCTCCCGGCGCCAGACATGCTGGATCTGCTGCTCGAGCCCGGCCGGGGCGTAGACCGCGGTGAGGGCGACCAGCCCGCGCCGGTGCAGGTCGCTGGCGTGGATCGCACTCGGCACGGGCTCCAGCGCGTCGACGCTGGCCGTGTCCCAGGCCAGGGTGGCGCCGGCCAGCGACAGGGGAGCGGGCGGGATCCAGGCCCGGCCGAGGTGGGCCAGCAGGAGCGCGGCCACCGCCGCCGCCCCGGTCACCGCGACGGCCCGGCGCCAGGGCCAGCCGCCCGCCCGCACGAGGGCCGGCGTCAGCGCCAGCACCGCCGCCCACGCCGAGAGCACCAGCGCCGGATGCGGCGGCACGCCGACCAGCGGCAACGCCACGTTCAGCGCCCCGAAGACGGAGACCAGGAAGAACACGCCCCCGAGCCAGGGCCGCGGCGCCACCAGGGCGCGGTACCACGGATCGAAGGTCGCCAGCAGGGCCAGGAGCACCACCAGCGCGAAGAACACCACGTTGGGCGAGTCGAGCGTGGTGCTGGCCCAGTAGGCCGGGATGAGGAAGAGGAGGATGCCGTGGTAGAGCGTCTGCAGCGTGTAGTCGACGCCGCTCACGACCAGTCGCGCCGCCTTCCGGCTCGACGGCCCCACCGCCCGCCGCCCGTGGGCCCACAGCGCGAAGAGCAGCCAGACCAGGATCAGGTAGCCGACGATCCAGCGGACGTGGGGCAGCTCGCGGCGGAAGACGAAGAGGGCCAGCAGGCCGCCCACCAGAGACGCGACCGAGATCCCCCAGCGGAGCAGCCACTGCACGGCGGGAGCGGCGCGGAGGCGCGCCGCCGTCGCCCCCCACCGGGCCAGCGCGCCCCGCTCCGGCGGAAGGTCGCCCCTCCCCGGT
>DATLZL010000546.1:0-9567 GCA_035574035.1 Binatia bacterium
CGTCACCGGCGCCCGCGACCGCCTCCCCGAGGGCGCCGAGCCGATGCTGCGCCGGGTGCGCTCCCTCGCCGGGGGCGTCCCGGTCGCCGCGGGGTTCGGCGTCTCGACGCCGGAGCAGGCACGGGCGCTGGCCGGCGTCGCGGATGGCGTGGTGGTGGGCTCGGCGCTCGTCGCGGAGCTGGTCGACGGCGGGGCCGATGGACCGGCCCGCCTGGGCCGGCGGGTGCGCCTCCTCAGCGACGCGATGCGGCAGGCGGGCGCATCGGCGCCCGCGCGCTCCGCCTAGGAGGCGAGGAGCTCCAGCAGCAGCGCCTGCTGCACGTAGAGCCGGTTCTCCGCCTGGTCGAGGACGACCGATCGCTCCCCGTCGAGCACCTCCGAGGTGATCTCCTCCCCGCGGTGGGCGGGCAGGCAGTGCATGACCAGCGCGTCGGGCGCCGCCGTTAGCAACGCGGCGTCGACCCGGTACCCGGCGAAGTGCGCGCGGCGCGCATCGGCGTCCTGCTCGAAGCCCATGCTGGTCCAGACGTCGGTGTAGACCGCGTCGGCACCGGTGACGGCGCGAACCGGATCGGTCCCAACGTCGACCGCGCCGCCCGACCGGCGCGCCAGGTGCCGCGCCTGCACCACGACCTCCTCCAGCGGGCCATGGCCCGGAGGCGTCGCCACCCGGACCTCCATGCCCGCCGCCGCGCCGGCCAGCAGGAGCGAGTGGCAGACGTTGTTCCCGTCGCCGATGAAGGCAACCGATCGGCCGGCCGGCCCCCCGAGATGCTGGCGGAGGGTGAGCAGATCGGCCAGCGCCTGGCAGGGGTGCTCCCGGTCCGTCAGCGCGTTGACGACCGGCACCGAGGCCCCGGCCGCCAGCTGAAGCAGCGTGTCATGGGCGAAGGTCCGCACCACGATGGCGTCGACCCAGCGGCTGAGGTTGGCCGCCACGTCGCCCGGCGCCTCCCGGCTGCCGAGCCCGACCTCGGCGGGCCCGAGGTAGATGGCGTGGCCGCCCAGCAGCTCGACGCCGACGTCGAACGTCACGCGCGTCCGCAGGCTGGGCTTCTCGAAGACCAGGGCCACCTGCCGTCCGGCCAGGAGCGCGACGCGGCGGCCGGACCGGCGATCGGCGCGCAGCGCGGCGGCGCGGCTCAGCACCCGCTCCAGTCCCAGCTCCAGGGCATCGCAGACCGAGAGCACGTGCGCCGGCGTCGACGTGCCGCGGCTGCCCGTGCTGGGTCGCAGCGTGGAGACGCTCATCTCGCCGCCTCCGCCACCGCGACGAGCGACCGTCGCAGCCGCCCCAGGGCCTCGTCGACCTCGTCCTCGGAGACGGTCAGCGGCGGGACCAGGCGCAGCGTGCTGTCGCCGGTGGCGTTCACCAGCAGGCGCTCGACGTCCCTGGCGTGGTCGACCACCTGCCGCGCCCACGGGCCGGCGGTCTCCAGGCCGAGCATCAGCCCGCGCCCCCTGACCTCGGTCAGCAGGCCGTCCCCGATGAGTCCCTGGAGGCCGCTGGCCAGGCGTCGCCCGCGTTCCCGGACACGGTCCAGCAGGTCCTCGTCGAGGACGCGGAGGGTGGCGATGGCCGCGGCGCAGGCCAGGGGATTGCCGCCCAGGGTGGTCCCGTGGTCCCCGGTGTGGAACGCCGCCGCCCCTTCGCTGACCAGCACCGCCCCGATCGGCACGCCGCCCCCCAGCCCCTTGGCCAGGGTCACCGCATCGGGGACCACCGCGGTCTGCTCGAAGGCGAAGAAGGTGCCGGTCCGGCCCATCCCGGTCTGCACCTCGTCGAAGACGAGCAGGGCATCGGCTCGGTCGCAGGCGGACCGCGCCGCCGCGAGGAACTCGTCGCTCAGCGGGTGGATGCCGCCCTCGCCCTGGATCGGCTCCACCAGGACCGCGCAGGTCCGCTCGGTGACCGCGGCGGTCAGGGCCTCGATGTCGTTGGGCGCCACGTGGACGAAGCCACCCGGCAGGGGGGCGAACGGCTCGCGGTACTTCGGCTGCCCGGTGGCGGCCAGCGACCCGAGCGTGCGGCCGTGGAACGACCCCTCCAGCGCCACGATCTCGGTCGCGCCCCGCTCGCGACCCCGTCGCCTGGCCAGCTTGATGGCCGCCTCGTTCGCCTCCGTCCCGGAGTTCACGAAGAAGGCACGGTCGAACGGCGAGCGGTCGAGCAGCAGCTCGGCCAGCTCCAGCTGGGGCAGCGTGTAGTAGAGGTTGGAGACCTGCAGCAGGCGCCTGGCCTGGGCGGCGATGGCGTCCGCCACCGCGGGGTGGGCATGCCCCAGGACGGCCACGGCGATCCCGGCCACGAAGTCCAGGTAGCGGTTCCCGTGCTCATCGAGGACCCAGCTGCCCTCGCCGCTGACCAGCACCAGCGGCTGGCGTGCATAGACTTGCAGGTGGATGCGGGCCTCGCGCTCGAACGCCGTATCGCGCGCCCCGCCGGTCGCCGGCTGCGTGGCGGTCACGGCCGGACCACCATGGCCGTGTTCCAGCGCCGGCGCAGCCCCGCCGGCGCACGGTCGGCCTCGAGGACCTCGGGCACCGAATCCCACGGGACCTCGCGGAAGCCGAAGAGCGCGAAGTAGCCGGGATTGGCGGTCAGCACGTACAGCTCGGTGATCCCCTCGCGCCGGGCGCGCTTCACGATCGAGCGCACCAGCATCTCGCCGAAGCCGCGGCCCTGCGCGGGCTGCAGGACGCCCAGCGAGCGCAGCTCACCGATGCCGCCGCCGAAGCTGCGGAGCGCCGCCTCGCCGACCACGGTGCCGTCCAGCTCCACCACCCGGAACTGGTCGATCAGCTCGGCGATCTCCTGTCGCGTGCGGGGCAGCAGGATGCCGCGCCGCGCATAGGTGTTGATGATCTGCCAGATCGCCTCGACGTCCTCGGGTCGGGCGGGACGGTCGAAGGAGGCTCCCCCGCTGAAGGTGGGGATGGTCCCGCCGGCCCGGAAGCGGGGGACGTCCTCGTCGGTGCCGTTCGTCTTGGCGTCCGGCTTCGGCGTCGCGCCGCGCCGCGCCGTCGGAAGCTGATCGAGCAGGCGCGGCTCTCCGGCGGCCACCACGCCGCCGCGGGCCGCGGCCTGGGTGCGGACCGGCAGGCCCCAGATGTTGATGAAGCCGACCGCCGCCTCGTGGTCGAAGCGGTCCTCGGCGCCGTAGCTGGCCAGCGACAGGTCGTAGAGCGACTCCGGGGACCGACGCCCGACCACGATCGCCTGGCCGGGAGCCAGCCTGACGCGGACCTCGCCGGTCACCCGTCGCTGGGTGGAGGCCACGAACTCGCGCAGCGCCACCGCCAGCTCGCTGTACCACAGCCCGTCGTAGGCCAGGGTCGCCAGGCGATCGGCCACCTGCCGCTTGAAGGCCAGCAGCTCGCGGGACAGCGTCAGCTGCTCGAGCGCGGCATGGGCCTCGTGCAGCACGACGGCCGCCGGCGCCTCGTACAGCTCCCGGCTCTTGATGCCGACCAGCCGATCCTCGACGTGGTCGATGCGCCCCACGCCGTACTGCCCGGCCAGCTGGTTCAGCTGCTCCACCAGCGTCGCACCGCGCATGCGCACCCCGTCCAGGCTCACCGGCGTGCCCTTCGCGAAGCCGATGACCACCTCGCGCGGCTCGCGCGGCGCCGCCTCGGGATCGACGGTCCAGCGGAAGGCGTCGGGCGGGGGCGTGGCCCACGGATCCTCGAGGGCGCCGGCCTCGATGGAGCGGCCCCACAGGTTGGCGTCGATGCTGTACGGGGTCTCCGGGCCGGCGTCGACCTGGATGCCGCGCTCGCGCGCGTAGGCCAGCTCCTGGTCACGGGTCATGCCCATGCCGGCGCGCATCGGTGCGATCACCTTCAGCGAGGGGTCGAGGGCGGCCACGGCGACGTCGAAGCGCACCTGGTCGTTGCCCTTGCCGGTGCAGCCGTGGGCGACCAGCCCGGCCCCGAACTCGTGGGCGGTCTCGACCAGCAGCCGCGCGATCAGCGGCCGGGCCACGGCGGTGGCCAGCGGGTAGACCCCCTGGTAGCGGGCGCCGGCCTGCAGGACCGGCCACACGTAGTCGGTGACGAACGCCTCGCGCGCGTCGACGACCACCGCGTCCCGGGCGCCGGCCTTCAGCGCGCGCTCCGCGATCGGTGCGGCGTCAGCGCCACCCCCGACGTCGGCGGTGAGGGTCACCACCTCGTACCCGCACGTCTCGCGCAGCCAGGGGACGGCCACCGAGGTGTCCAGGCCGCCCGAGTAGGCGAGGACGACGGTATCGGTCATCATGAGCTCCTTCCTGCAGTTGCCGCCGGCTGATCGCCGCGCACCGCCCTCAGGTGGTCGCGCAGCCTGCGCAGGTCTCGCCGCGTCCGGCAGGCGATGAAGATCGTGTCGTCGCCGGCCACCGTCCCCACCACGCCGGGCAGGAAGCTCAGGTCGATCGCGGAGGCGATCGCATGGGCGGCGCCGGGCGCCGTGCGCAGCACCAGCAGCGGCGGCGCCTCGTCGATGGCCAGCGGGAGATCGGCGAGCAGGCGTCGGAGGCGGTCGGGGGCCTGCGGGTCCCCGCGCTCCATGACGTCGTCCGGCAGGAGGTAGCGCCGTCCGGCGACGCCCGCGCCACGCACCACGCCCAGGGCGGCCAGGTCGCGCGAGACGGTCGCCTGCGTGACGCGGATGCCCTGGGACTCCAGCTCCCGGACCAGATCGGCCTGCGAGCCGATGCGGCCGGTGGCGACCAGCTGACGGACGAGCTCTCGACGTCGCTGGCTGCTTCCGTTCACCTCGCCACCTCCTGTGCGGTCGGGCTGGTCACCAGCGTGCCGGCTGATCGACCGGCTATGGCGGCCGCCACCGCCTCGGCCGACCGGCCGTCGAGGATGCGGACCATGCAGCCGGCCCGCGCCGCGCGCAATGCGGCGGTCAGCTTGGGAAACATGCCGTCGGAGGCCGACCCCTCGGCCAGCATCGCCTCGGCGGCTTCCGGGCCGAGCTCCGGCAGGACCTGCCCCCGGCGCATGACCCCCGGAACGTCGCTCAGCAGAAGCAGGACGCCGCCGCGCTCGGCGGCGATCGCCCCGGCCGCCTCGTCGGCGTTCACGTTGAGCAACCGGCCCTCGCCGTCGCTGCCGATCGACGAGACCACCGGCAGCAGGCCGGCGCCGGTCAGCAGGTCCAGGAGCCCGGCCCGGGCCTCCACCGGGTGGCCGACCTCGCCGAGCCGCGGGTCCGCCCGCTCCAGGCGGACCGTGCCGCCATCGGCCAGGCCGAGCCCGACGGCCGGCCGGCCCAGCGCTTCGAAGGCGGCGACCAGCCGCGCGTTGATCAGGCCGCCGAGCACGGCCGCCGCGACCTCGAGCGTCGCGGGATCGGTCACCCGCCGCCCGTCGTGGTACCGCGGCTCGTGGCCCAGCCGGCGCGACCAGTCCGCGACCTCGCGCCCACCGCCGTGCACCACCACCGTGCCGGGCGGGGCGTCGGCGGCGATCACCTCCAGGCTGGACCGATGCTCGCCGGCGACGCCGCCGAGCTTGATCGTGAGTGGCGTGGCGCTCATGTCGAGTACTCGCTGTTGATCGCCACGTACTCGGCCGACAGGTCGCAGCCCCAGGCCTCTGCGCTGCCGTCGCCCAGGCCCAGGTCCAGGCGGATGGCCGCCACCCTGCCCGAGAGGGCGGCGCTGGCGCGTTCGGGGTCGAACGGCCGCGGCGCGCCGTCGTACACGACGACCGGCCCGACCTGGACCCGGAGACGGTCCGGGTCGAGCTCCGCGCCGCTGCGTCCGGCGGCGGCCGCGATGCGGCCCCAGTTCGGATCGGCCCCGTGGACGGCCGCCTTGACGAGGTTGGAGCCGGCCACGGTGCGCGCCACCGTCCGCGCGTCGCGAGTGTCGCGCGCGCCTGCCACCACGACCTGGATCAGGGTGCGCGCCCCCTCGCCGTCGGCGGCGATCTGCCGGGCCAGGGACCGGCACACGGCCCGCAGCCCATCGGACAGCGCCGTGGCGTCGTCCCCGCCACCGATCGGCGGTCCCGGCAGCGCACCGCTGCTGACGAGGAGCACGCAGTCGTTGGTCGAGGCGTCCCCGTCGACCGTCACCTGGTTGAAGGTGTCGTCCACGACCGGACCCAGGAGCCGCTGCAGCAGTTCGTCCGCCACGGGCGCATCGGTCGTGACGAACGCGAGCATGGTGGCCAACTGGGGGTGGATCATCCCCGCGCCCTTGGCCATGCCCGCGACGGTCACCGCCCGTCCGTCGCCCAGGTGAACGCGGACGGCCGCCTCCTTCGGCCGCGTGTCGGTGGTCATGATCGCCCTGGCGGCACGCCGACCGGCTGCCCGTGAGCCGCTCGGGCGCAGGCGACGAACGGCCCGCTGCATGACCGGGACCGGCAGCCGGGAGCCGATGAGCCCGGTCGAGGCCGGGAAGACCTGCTCCGGCGGGCAGCCGATGGCGGACGCGACCTCCTCGACGACGCGGACCGCGTCCTCGATGCCGGCCGCGCCCGTTCCGGCGTTCGCGCACCCCGCGTTGACCACCACCGCCCGGACCCGACCGCCGCTCGTGGCGAGGTTCCGCTGCGCCACGATCACGGGTGCCGCCTTGAAGCGGTTGGTGGTGAAGACCGCGGCGGCGCTCCCCGGCCCACCGGCCACCACGAGCAGGGCGAGGTCCGGCGCCGGGTTCGTGCGCAGGCCGGCCATGGCCGTGGCGGCCAGGAACCCCCGCGGCGACGTCACGCCCCCGCGGAACGCCTGCCAGCGCGGCTGCCGCGCCGCCTCGCCGATGCGCTGCTGGCGGCCGGTGGTCATGGGTAGATCCCCACGGCCTCGAGCCCGCACGTCTCCGGCAGCCCGAGGGCGAGGTTCATGTTCTGGATCGCCTGGCCGGCTGCCCCCTTGCCGAGGTTGTCGATGGCGGCGATGGCGACCACCCGCCCCGGAGCGGTGCGCGACACGTGGACAAAGGCGTGATTGCTCCCGGCGGGCAGCTTGGTGGCCGGCGGCCGGTCGAGGACGTGGACGAAGGGCTCGCCCTCGAAGGCGGCGCCGTACATCGCGGCGAGCTCGTCCTGGCCCAGGTCGTCCGACACCCGCGCGTAGCAGGTGGTCAGGAGCCCCCGGGCCTGCGGGACCAGGTGGGGGACGAAGGTGACCGGGACCTCGCAGCCGGCATCGGCCAGGCCCTGGGCGATCTCCGGGGTGTGGCGATGACCGGACACCGCGTAGGCGCTGGTGCTGGCGTCCAGCTCGGTGAACAGGTACGCCTGCCCGACGCCGCGCCCGGCGCCGCTGATCCCCGACTTGGCATCGATGATCACCTCGTCGACCAGCAGGCCGGCCCTGGCCAGCGGCAGCAGGGCCAGGAGCGCCGCGGTCGGGTAGCAGCCCGGGTTGGCGATCAGCCGGGCCCCGGCGAGCTGCGAACGGGCCAGCTCCGGGAGCCCGTACACCGCCCGCTGCAGGGCATCGGGCTCGGGGTGCTCGAAGCCGTACCAGGTCGGGTAGGCCGATGGGTCGCGCAGGCGCAGGTCGGCGCCGATGTCGATCACCGTCGTCCCGCCGCCGGCCAGGCGCACCGCCAGCTCCGCGGAATGGCCGCTCGGCAGGGCGATGAAGGCGACGTCGACCCCCGGCTCCGGCTCGCCATCGGTCAGCGCCAGGTCGAGCGGGGCGAGGTGCGGGAACTCCGCGGCCAGGGCGCCGCCATCCCGGCCGCGGGCATGCAGCGAGCGGATCGTGACCTGCGGGTGACGGGCCAGCAGCCGGACCAGCTCGGCACCGGCGTATCCCGTGGCGCCGAAGATCGAGACGGAGACGGTCATGCCTGTACCTCGACATCGGCCAGCCCGACCCTGGCCGCGGCGTCGGCGATGGCCTCCCGCACGCGGTTCGGCGCCGTCCCGCCGACCACGTCGGCCAGCGCGACCGCCTCCTCCAGGGTGGGCACCACCGGATCCAGGCCCTCCAGCTCGGGCAGGGCGGCGCGCAGCTCCTCGGCGGGCAGCTCGTGCACCTGGCAGCCGCGCTGCTCGGCACGGGCCACCAGCTCGCCGACGCGGCGGTGCGCCTGGCGGAAGGGGACGCCGGCCTGCAGCAGCCGCTCGGCCAGGGCGATGGCGCGAACGTGCCCGCGCGACGCTGCCGCGCGCATCGCTTCCCGGTCGAAGGTGAGGGTCGCCATCATCCGCTCGCAGACCTTCAGGCAGAGCTCGTACGAGGCGGCGGACTCGAAGAGGGGCCGCCTGTCCTCCTGCAGGTCGCGGTGGTAGGAGAGGGGGAGCGCACGCGTGATCCCCAGCAGGGTCGTCAGGTGGCCGCCCACGACCGCAGCCCGGGCCCGGACCAGCTCGGCGGCGTCCGGGTTGCGCTTGTTGGGCAGCATCGAGCTGCCGGTGGTGAAGCCATCGGACAGCCTCACGAAGCCGTAGGCCGGGGTCGACCACAGCACCAGGTCGGCCGCCAGGCGGGACAGGTGGTTGAGGCCGATGGCGCACGCGGCGACCAGCTCGACGGCGTAGTCACGATCGCCGACGGCGTCCAGGCTGTTCGCCGTGGGGGCGGCGAAGCCGAGGCGCTCGGCCAGGCGCTGCCGATCGAGCGGCAGGCCGCTGCCGACGGCCGCTCCCGACCCGGCCGGGCAGCGATCGGCGCGGCGGGCCAGGTCCGCCAGGCGCCCGCGATCGCGCTCGAGCATCTCGACGTGGGCCAGGAGGTAGTGGGCCAGCGAGACCGGCTGCGCTGGCTGGGTATGGGTGACCGCCGGCAGGATCGTCTCCACCTCGCCGGCCGCTCGCCGCACCAGCGTCCGCTGGAGCCGTACTGCTGCCTCGTCGAGGCCGGCGACGACGTCGCGCAGCCAGCGCCGCTCGTCGGTGGCGATCTCCTCGTTGCGGCTGCGGCCGGCCTGGAGCTGGCCGGCGAGCTCCGGTCCCACCGCCTCGTGCACCGCCGCCTCGACGTTCATGTGCACGTCCTCGTGCTCCACGCGCCACGCGAAGCTGCCGTCGGCGATGGCGCGGCCCACCTGGGTCAGGGCGGCTCGAAGCGCCTGCGCCTGGTCGCCGTGCAGGACGCCGATCCGCTCCAGCTCTTCGACATGGGCGATCGACCCATCGATGTCGTGGGCCGCCAGCCGGCGGTCGAGCTCGACGCTCGACGACAGCTCCAGCAGCAGCGGGTCGGGCGGCTGGCTGGAGCGGCCGAGCCAGAGCGGAGAAGCAGCCGGGGTGGACATGGAGCGCAAATGCATACCACACAATCGCATGAATATGCAAGACAGATGCACAGGCCGATCCAGCGCCGGGGCGGCCGGCTTGACAGCCGGCACTTCATCACACTAACGTGCTAATGCCATGCATCGGTCGTCCACCACGGAGCTCGACGCACCCGGATCGGTCCTGAACGAGGAGCCGTGGATGGACGAGCGCGTCCGCGAGCTGGCGCGGGCCATCGTGGCGCTGCGGAGCGAGGAGGAGGCCCTGCGCTTCCTGCGGGACCTCTGCACCGTCACCGAGCTGAAGGAGCTCTCCGAGCGCTGGACGGTGGCGCGCCTGCTGGACGAGGGCGTGAGCTACGCGGAGATCGGT
>DATLZL010000547.1:0-3347 GCA_035574035.1 Binatia bacterium
GCGGGCCGGCGGGCCAGGTCGGCGAAGGAGCCCTGCTGCACGACGCGGCCTTCGCTCAGCAGCGTGATCGTCGCGCCGAAGACGAACGCCTCGCGGACGTCGTGCGTCACGAGGACCACCGTCTTGCGCACGTCGCGGAAGATCCGCGTCAGCTCGGCCTGCAGGTCGGCGCGCGTGATCGGATCCAGCGCGGCCAGGGGCTCGTCGAGCAAGAGCACGTCCGGGTCGAGCATCAGGGCGCGCATGAGGCCCACCCGCTGGCGCTGGCCGCCGGAGAGCTCGGCCGGGTAGCGCTCGAGCGTCTCCCGTTCCAGACCGACCAGGCGGGCCAGCTCGTCCAGCCGGGGCTCGGTCCGGTCGGCCGGCCAGCGCTGAGCCCGGGCCGGCAGCCGCGCGTTGTCGGCGGCCGTGAGGTGGGGGTAGAGGGCGCCGTCCTGGACGACGTAGCCGATCTGCCGGGCGAGGATCTTCCGCGGCCGCGCGCCCACCGGCAGCTCGTCCAGCAAGACCTCGCCGGCGTCCGGCTGGAGCAGGCCCAGGATCAGGCGCAGGAGGGTGGACTTGCCGGAGCCGCTCGAGCCCAGCAGGACGTGGGTGGTGCCGGTCTCGACCGTCAGCGAGACACGGTCGACCGCCGCCCGCCGGCCGAAGCGCTTGGTGACGTCGCGGAGGACGATCAACGGAAGTGGATGATACCCGAGCGGGGGCCGCGCTCGGCCGGCGTCAGGCCGAGCCCGTGGCCTCACTCCGGCGCGTCGGCCCCCCAGCCGCCGCCCAGGGCGCGGTAGAGCTGGACCACGGCGACCAGCCGGGCGAGCAGCGTGCGGCTCTCGGCGACCTCGGCGGCCAGCAGCGTGCGCTGGGCGTCCAGCACGCTCAGGTAGTTCGTGAGGCCGCTGGTGTAGCGGTCCTCGGCGATCCGGAGCGCCTCGCGCGCGGCCTGGACGGCCGCCGCCTGCTCGGCCAGCGCCAGGCGCGCCTGGCGGTAGGCCACCAGTGCGTCCTCCACCTCCCGGAAGGCCTGCTGGATCGCCTGCTCGTAACGGGCCAGCGCCTCCCGCTGCCGCGCCTCGGCCAGCGCCAGGTTGGCGCGGTTGCGTCCGGCGGTGAAGATCGGCAGCGTCACCGCGGGCCCGAACTGCCAGACGCGCGAGGGACCGGTGAAGAGATCGGACAGGGCCGCGCTCTCCACCCCGAACAGTCCCGTCAGGCTGATCTGGGGGAAGAAGGCGGCCCGGGCCACTCCGATCCGGGCGTTGGCGGCGACCAGGGCGGCCTCCGCCTGTCGGATGTCGGGGCGGCGCTCGAGCAGCGCCGACGGCAGCCCGGCCGGCACCTCGGGCGGGAAGAGCTGGCCGGTCAGCGGGCGGCCCCGCACGATGGGGCCGGGTGGACGGCCCAGCAAGACGCTCAGCCGGTGCTCCGTCTGGGCGATCTGCCGCTCGAGGTCGGGGATCTGGGCGGCGGTGCTCGCCAGCTCGGCCTGGGCCTGCCTGAGGTCGAGGGCCGAGGTCAGGCCGGCCTCGAACCGGTCGCGGACGAGCTGGAGCGACCGCTCGCGGGAGGCCAGGTTGCGTCGGGTGGTCTCCAGCTCGAGGTCGAGCTGGCGCAACGCGAGGTAGTTCACCGCGACGTCGCTGACGAGCGTCATCACGACCGTCCGGCGCGCCTCCTCGGCGGCCAGGAGCTCGGCGCGGGCGGCCTCGGTGGCCCGGCGCAGCCGGCCCCAGAGATCGATCTCGAACGAGAGGTCGAGCGTGGTGGCGAAGAGGTCGCTCTCGCCTCCGAAGCCCCGCGGCTCCACGGTGTCGGAGACCCGGTTGGCGGTGGCGCTGGCGCCGGCCCCGAGCTGGGGAAAGAGGCCGGCGCGGGCGACGCCGAGCAGGGCCCGCGCCTGCTCGACGCGGGCCACCGCCACCCGCAGGTCCTTGTTGGCCTCCAGCGCGGCGCGCACGAGCCCGCGCAGCTCGTCGTCGTCGAAGAGCGTCCACCACTCGAGGTCGGCCAGCGAGGCCGGGTCGGCGCTCGGCTCGGCCTGCCGCCAGGCCTCGGGCGTGGGCACCGCCGGGCGCCGGTAATCCGGGCCGAGCGTGCAACCGGCCAGCGCCGCGACGAGGACGAGCGCGGCCGCTCCGCGCCTCATCGGTGCTCCACGCCTCAGGCGTGCGCGCCGGTCGGCGCCACGGCAGCGGGCCCGGGTTCGCCGTCCGCCCCACCCGGCCGGCGCTCGGCGGCGATCAGCGAGTAGAAGACGGGCACGACGAACAGCGTGAAGATCGTCCCGACCGTCATGCCCGCCACCAGCACGGTGCCGATGCTGTTGCGGGCGGCGGCGCCGGGGCCGCTCACCAGCACGAGCGGCAGGTGCCCGAACACGGTGGCGGCCGACGTCATGAGCACCGGACGGAGCCGGGTGAGGGCGGCCTCCCGGAGCGCCAGCGCCCTGGGCAGCCCGCGGCCCTGCAGCGTGTTGGCGAACTCCACGATGAGGATGCCGTTCTTGGCGATCAGCCCCACCAGCGTGATGAGGCCGACCTGCGAGTAGATATTGATGGTCGTCAGGTCCAGGAAGGTCACAAGCAGCGCCCCCGAGATCGCCAGCGGCACCGAACCCAGCAGCACGATCAGCGGGTCGCGGAAGCTCCCGAACTGGGCGGCCAGCACCAGGTAGATGAGGACCAGGGCGAAGCCGAGCGTCACCGTGAGCGCCGACCCTTCGCGCCGGATCTGGCGCGACTCGCCGGCCCAGTCCAGCGCGACGTCCGAGCCGGCGGCCTCGCGGGCGGCGGCTTCCAGCACGCGCAGCCCCTCGTCCTTGGTGACGCCGGGCTGGACCCCGCCGAAGATCCGCACGGCGTCGCGCTGCTGGAAGCGGTTCAGGCTGCGGGGCGCGGTGCCGGTCTCGATCCGGGTGAAGGCCGACACCGGCACCAGCCGCCCGTCGGGGGTCTTGACCTTCAGGTCCAGCAGCGGCGCCAGCGTGGCCCGATCCCGGTCGTGCAGTTGGGGGATGACCTTGTAGCTCCGGTCGAAGAAGTTGAAGCGGTTCACGTAGGCCCCGCCCAGCAGCGTCCCCAGCTCCTGGCCGACGGTGGCCAGGTCCAGGCCGAGGTCGGCCAGGCTCTCCCGGTCCAGCGTGACGCGGGCCTGGGGCAGGTCGATCTTCAGGTCGGTGTCCACGTAGAGGAACCGCCCGCTCCGCCAGCCGGCACCGACGACGGCGGCCGCCGTCGCCAGCGTCTGCTCGGGCGGGGCGTCCGACTGGAGGACGAGCTCGACATCGTACTGGCCGGGGCTCGGCAGCGGCGGGTCCAGGCGCGGGAACACGCGCAGGCCCGGCACCTGCG
>DATLZL010000548.1:0-3479 GCA_035574035.1 Binatia bacterium
CCGCCGCGGTGGCGAACAGCAGGATCGCCGAGGCGGCCACGGCCAGCCGCCAGCCGGTCATCACCGCCAGCAGGGGCAGGAGCGCCGCCCCCAGCGCGCCGCCGAAGGGCAGGCCGACCTGCTTGAGCCCGACCACGGTGGCCCGCTGCGAAGGCGGAAACCAGGCCATCACCGCCTTGGTCGAGGTCGGGTTGAGCATCCCGTAGCCGAAGCCGGCGGCGATCAGCAGCCCGATCAGGACCGGGTAGGAGCCGGCGGCGCTCACCGCCAGCAACCCGCCGGCGATGACGAGTTGACCCAGGACCAGCGTGCGGGCGATGCCCCACTGGTCGGCCATCGTCCCCGCCGGCAGCGACATCAGGATGGGGCCGATGTAGTAGGCGGACAGGAACGAGCCGGCCTGGGTGAGGCTCAGGCCCATGTCGTCCCGGATCAGCGCGGCGATGGCCGGGATGCCGAGCGGCCCGATGTTGGCCACCGTCTGGGCGGCCAGGATCAGCCCGAGGATGCTGTAGCGCTGGGCGACCACCGGCCGGCCCGGGAGATCAGCCCTCACGACGCGCGGTCGGCGGTCAGGCGAGCCTGGACGGCCCGCAGCTCCTCCTCGGTCTCGACGGCGATGGTCGGCTCGTCGGTCTCCACCACCACGATGGGGATGCCGTTTTCCAGGAGCCGAAGCTGCTCCAGGCTCTCGGCCCGCTCGAGCGGCGAGGGCGGCAGGTGGTGGAACGCCTCCAGCGCCTCGCGGCGGTAAGCGTAGAGGCCGACGTGCTTCCACCGGTCGGCGCCCCGGCCGTCGCGGTCGTAGGGGATGGCGTGGCGCGAGAAGTAGAGGGCGCGGCCGGCGGCGTCGCAGACGACCTTGACCGCGTTGGGGTTGTCGACCTCCTCCGGCGTCGCCCGGATGCGCAGCGTCGTCACCTGCGCCTCGGGCCGCGTGCGGAACGGCGCGATCAGCGCCTCGACGTGGCCGGTCGTGAGCAGCGGGTAGTCGCCCTGGATGTTGACGTAGACGTCGGCGGCGCGGGTCTGGGCGACCTCCCAGACCCGGTCGGTGCCCGAGGGGTGGTCGGGCGAGGTCAGCACCGCCGGGATGCCGAGGTCGCGGCAGACCGCCATGACCTCGTCGGCGTCGGTGGCCACCAGCACCTCGGGCAGCGACGGCGCCCGTCGCGCCCGGTCCCACACGTGCCAGAGCATGGGCCGGCCGGCGATCTCGCGCAGCACCTTGCGGGGCAGGCGCTTGGAGCCGAGGCGGGCGGGGATGACGCCGAGGATGGTCACGCCCGGAGCGGGGTCACCCGCGCTCGGTCTTGACCGCCTCCCGGACGGCGCGGGCGGCATTGAGCAGCAGCCGCTGGTCGTTGAGCGTGCCGACCAGCGTCCAGCCCTCCCGGATGCGGCGATTGACCGTCTCCGTCGTCGCGCAGTGGATGCCGGCCGCCACCCCGTGCCGGCGGGCGGCCACCAGCACCCGCTGCATCGCCTCCTCGAACTCCGGGTGCGGCGGCTCGAGCGAGGGCGGCAGGCCGGCCGAGGCGCACCAGTCGTTGGGGCCCACGTAGCAGGCGTCCACGCCGGGTACCGAGAGGATCGCGTCGATGTTCTTGACCGCGTCCACGTGCTCGATCTGGACGATCACCAGGATCTCGTCGTTGGCCCGGGCGAAGTAGGTCTGGGCGTCGGTCTTGAAGGAGAGCGGAAAGCGCCCGGCGCCGAGGCTGCGCACCCCCGCCGGCGGGTACTTGCAGGCTGCCACCAGCAGCTCGGCCTCCTCGCGGGTGCGGACGTTGGGCGCCAGCACGCCCCAGGCCCCGGCGTCGAGCGCGCGCTTGACGTTCGCCTCGCTCAGCGCGGGCACCCGCGCGAAGGGCGCCACCGGGTAGCGGGTGATGGTGGCGAACATCGTGGCCAGTGTCGCCTGGTCGATGGGCCCGTGCTCGGTGTCGACCAGGAGCCAGTCGAAGCCGACCGAGGCCATGAGCTCGGCCACCAGGGGGTCGCCGAAGTTCAGGAGGGTGCCGAACTGCGCGCGCCCGGCCCGGAGCGCGCGCTTGACGTGGTTGGGGATCACGGGCCGCGAGTATACCCCACTCGTACTATCATGAGCGCGGGGAGGCGCCCATGACGCTGCTCGCCGGCAAGACGGCCCTCGTGCTCGGGGTCGCCAACAAGCGCTCGATCGCCTGGGGCATCGCCCAGGCCCTGGCTGGCGCCGGGGCCCGGCTGGCCTTCACCTACCAGGGCGAGCGGCTGAAGGAGAGCGTCAGCGAGCTGGCGGGGACGATCCCGGGCTCGCTCCTCTACCCCTGCGACGTCACCTCGGACGCCGAGGTCGAGGCGCTGTTCGACGGCCTGGGCCGCGAGGTGAGCGCGCTCGACGTCCTGGTCCACTCGATCGCCTACGCCCCCCGCGAGGATCTGGAAGGCTCCTTCGCCAGGACCTCGCGCGAGGGCTTCCGCATCGCCCACGACGTCTCGGCCTACTCGCTGGTGGCTCTCACGCGCGCGGCGCTGCCGCTGCTCGAGAAGTCGGGCCAGGCCTCGGTGCTGGCCATGACCTACTACGGGGCCGAGAAGGTCGTCCCCGGCTACAACGTGATGGGCGTGGCCAAGGCCGCGCTGGAGGCGACGGTGCGCTACCTGGCCGCCGACCTGGGGCCCCGCGGCATCCGGGTCAACGCGATCTCGGCCGGCCCGATCAACACGCTGGCCGCCCGCGGCGTCCGCGGCTTCACCGCCATCCTCTCCCACCACGCCGAGAAGGCGCCGCTGCGCCGCAACGTGACGCTGGCCGACATCGGCTCGGTCGCCCTGTTCCTGGCCTCGCCCATGTCCGCCGCCGTCACCGGCGAGGTGATCTACGCCGACTGCGGCTACCACATCATGGGCATCTGATTCGCGCCATGGCCGCCGGCCCGCCGTCCCAGCCGATCCGCGCCCCTCGGGGCTCGACGATCTCCTGCAAGGGCTGGCCCCAGGAGGCCGCCCTCCGCATGCTGATGAACAACCTCGACCCCGACGTGGCCGAGCGCTGGCAGGACCTGGTCGTCTACGGCGGCTCGGGCAAGGCCGCCCGCGACTGGGACGCCTACCACCGGCTGGTGGCGACGCTCCGGCGGCTCGAGGGCGACGAGACCTTGCTCGTGCAGTCGGGCAAGCCGGTCGGCGTCTTCCGCACCCACCCCGACGCCCCGCGGGTGCTGATCGCCAACGCGCTCCTGGTGCCGGCCTGGGCCGACTGGGAGCATTTCCGCCGCTACGAGGCGATGGGGCTCACCATGTACGGCCAGATGACGGCCGGCTCCTGGATCTACATCGGCACCCAGGGGATCCTGCAGGGCACCTACGAGACCTTCGGAGCCTGCGCCCGCCGCCACTTCGGCGGCTCGCTGGCCGGCCGCCTGGTCCTCTCGGCCGGGCTGGGCGGCATGGGCGGCGCCCAGCCGCTGGCGATCACGATGAACGGCGGCGTCGGC
>DATLZL010000549.1:0-10497 GCA_035574035.1 Binatia bacterium
GGCGGCCGGCCAGGATCACCAGCGTGGTGCCCGCACGGCGGACGGCCAGCCGGAGCCGGAACGCCCGGGCCAGGTCCAGCCGCGGCGCCGATTCGCCGAGGTCGAGCGCCACCAGCGCGAACCCGGGGCAGCGTGCGAGCAGGTCGGCGGCGCGGAGCGCAAGGTCACGGCGCCCGCCGGCCCGCACCCACAGGAGCCGCGCGAGGTCGACCCCGGCCCGCTCGGCCGAGGCGGGATCGAACACTTCGTCGCCGTCCACCAGGGCGACGAGTCCCCCCGCCCGCGTGGCGGCGGCGAGCCAGGTGAGCAGCAGGCTCGTCCGTCCCGACGACGGCAGTCCGACGATCTCGACGAGCTCTCCCCGGGGGAGCATGAGCCCTGCTTATCACATGACGAGTCGATGACAAGCCCGCAGATATGGGGGATCGCGGGGGGTTGAAGCCCAACATGCTGGGTTGATCGGCACGGGATCCAGCCACGGCCGGCGCAGGCCCGGCGGCGATCAATGGCCTCGCGCTTGCACCCCGAACGAACACACAGAACCCGTCCGTTCCCATGGCCAAGCAGATCGGATACGCAGTCCTCGGGCTCGGGGCGGTCGTGCGTACATCGATCCTCCCCGCGTTCGCGACCAACGCCGGCAACACGCGGCTCGTGGCGGTGGTTTCCGGCGACCGGGCCGAGGCACAGGTCGTGGCGCGCGAGTTCAAGGCCGCCGCCTACCACTTCGAGGAGCTGCGCCAGTGCCTGCAGCGTGAGGATGTGAACGCGGTCTACATAGCGGTGCCAAACTCCCTGCACTGCGAGTACGCCGTGGAAGCGGCCCGGGCCGGCGTCCACGTGCTCTGCGAGCCCCCCATGGCCATGACCGCCGACGAGTGCCGGCGGATGATCCGCACCTGTCAGACCAACCGCGTGAAGCTGATGATCGCCTACCGCCTGCGCTTCCGGCCGGCGGTGCTCAAGACGCTCAGCCTGGTCCGCACCGGCCACATCGGCATCCCGAAGACGTTCAGCTCCGACTTCACCACCCGGGTGGAGGACCCCGACAGCCCCCGCCTGCAGCGCCGCCTCGGCGGCGGCACCGTCTATCACCTCGGCGTCGAGTGCATCCACGCCGCCCGCACCGTCCTGGGCGTGGAGCCGGCCCAGGTCATGGCCATGACCGCGCGGACCTCCCGCCGCTACGGCGGCGACGTGGACGAGGGGGCGGTGGCCCTCATCCGGTTCCCCGACGAGCGCCTGGCCCACTTCCACACCTCGTTCGGGGAGGAGCCCATCTCCCGCTTCACGGTGTTCGGGGAGGAGGGATGGATCACCGTCGAGCACGCCTACTCGAGCGGCGTGCCCACCCGCGTCGTGATCGCCCGGCGCGGCGAACGCCAGGAGCAGGTCTTCGATCCCAGTGACGAGTTTGCGGCCACCATCGCGTACTTCGCCGATTGCATCCGCGAGGACCGGCAGCCCGAGCCCTCGGGCGTGGACGGCCTGCAGGACACGCGCCTGGTCGAGGCGATCTATCGATCCTCGCGCGACGGCCGGCCGGTGACCCTGCCCCGGCTCGCGCGCGTCGAACCCGGCCCGCTGGAGCCCGAGGCGCGCCGGCTGCCGATGGAGGGACGACAGGCGGGCTGAGCGGGGCGCCCGTGCTGGCACGGGCGTTGCTCGAACCGGCAACCGAACGAGGTGTCGTGATCTCACTTCGAGTCTCCGAAGGAGGTAGCGCATGAAACGTTGGAGGAGCGTACTGGCTCTGAGCTTCGCGGCGGTGCTGGTCGCCAGCGCGGCCTTCGCCCAGGCGACGACCGGCTCGTCGCCCAAGGATCAGCCCTCGGCCCAGGCCGAGAAGGCCAAGGGCGCCCAGACCGAGACGAGCGGCACGACCGGGCAGCCCGCGGGGACGCCGGGCCCGGCAACCGGTGAGGCCGGCAAGCCCGACGCCGCCAAGGGCGACGCGATGAAGGGCGACGCGATGAAGGCCGACGCCGACAAGGGCAAGCGCGCGGCCCGCGGCGGCAACCGCGAGCAGGTGCGGGCGGCCCAGCAGGCCCTCAAGGACAAGGGCCTCTACGATGCCGAGGTCGACGGCATCATGGGTCCGAAGACTCGCGAGGCGATCCGCGAGTTCCAGAAGAAGGAGAACCTGAAGGAGACCGGTCGCCTGGATGCGGAGACGCTGGCCCGGCTCGGCGTCGAGCGCACCGGCGCCGCCGACACGTCCGGCAGCCCGGCCGCGTCGCCGCGCACGATGCCCGGCGGCGCCGGCAAGGATGCCGGGACCGCCGGCAAGGACGCCGGGACCAAGACCGAGAGCGGCAGCAGCGCCGCCTCCCCCGGCACGACCCCCGGTCCCGCCAAGAGCGGCGAGAAGAAGTAGGCGCGGGCCCGAAGGGCGCGATCGAAGGGGGGACCCGTCCGGGTCCCCCCTCAGCGCTCCGCCAGCAACCGCCGGTACACGGCCTCGTAGCGATCCACCATCACGCTCACCGAGAACCGCTCCTCGACCCAGCGGCGGCAGCGCGCGCGGTCGATGAGGTCGATCCGCTTGACGGCGCCGACGAGATCGTCGAGGCTGTCGGCCAGGAAGCCGACCTCGCCGTCGCGGATCACCTCCGGCACCGCCCCGCAGGGGCGGGCGACGACCGGCGTACCGCAGGCGAGGGCCTCGATCATGGTGATGCCGAAGGGTTCCGGCCAGTCCACCGGAAACAGCAGGGCCGACGCCTCGCCGAGCAGCCGCCACTTCTCGGCGTCGCTCACCTCGCCGACGAATTCAATCAACGGGTGATCCAGCAGCGGGCGGATCTCGTGCTCGAAGTAGTCGCGGTCGGGGCGGTCGACCTTGGCCGCGATGCGCAGCGGAAGGCCCAGGCGCTTGGCGACCGCGATGGCCAGATCCGGGCGCTTCTCCGGCGACACCCGGCCCAGGAACACCAGCGAGTCGCCGCCCCGCGGCGCGAAGGGGACTTCCGCCACCGGCAGGCCGTGGTGCACGGTCGCGATCCAGCGCAGGGGCAGGGTCCGCAGCGGCTCCCGCTGGCTGTCGCTGATGGACACCAGCGGCACGTCGGGCAGCGCGGCCAGCAGGTGGGCCAGCGGCCGGAGGTCGAGCCGCCCGTGCAGCGTGTGAACGACCGGCGTCGACACCAGGCGGCCGTAGGGGAAGGCGAGATAATCGACGTGACAGTGGATGACGTCGAAGCGTCCGGCGGCGGAGAAGACCTGCGCCAGCTCGAGCGTGTGCAGGGCGTGGGGATCGGGTCGAGCGGGGTCCAGCCGCAGCGCCCGCGGCCACGGCGACACGAGCCGCGCCGAGGTCCGCGAGTCGCCGCTCGCGAAGAGGGTGACCTCGTGGCCCCGCCGGACGAGCTCCTCGGTGAGCCACGCCACCACCCGCTCGGTCCCGCCGTACAGTCGCGGCGGGACCGGCTCGTAGAGCGGCGAGACCTGGGCGATCCGCATGTCCAGGGATGGGGCGTGCAAGTCGGGTGCCGGTGGCCGGCGTGATTCCCGGGGACCCGATCGGGCCGGCGAGCGACTTCCACATCCAGGCCGCGCCGGAGGCGGCCGCGCTCCCCAAGCTCGTCCTCAAGCACGGCGAGGCCTTCATCGTCGCCGACCGTCGGGGCGACTTCCCCGCGCACTTCGAGGGCGAGCTGGGCTTCTATCGGGGCGGCACCCGCCATTTGCGGTGGCTCGAGCTGCGGCTGGACGGAGCCCGTCCCCTGCTGCTCGGCGCCGAGGTGGGCAGCGACAACGACCAGATCCTGGTCGTGCTGACCAACGCCGATCTGCACGGTGATCCGCCGGCGCCGACGCCGCTCGTGCCCCGCAACACGATCCACCTCGAGCGCCGGCTGGTCCTCTACGACCCGCACCTGCTGCAGACCATCCGCGTCACCAGCTTCCACGACCGGCCGTGCTCGCTCACGCTGGAGGTGATGTTCGCCGCCGACTTCCGCGATGTGTTCGAGGTCCGGGGCACGCACCGTGCCGCCCGCGGCCGCCTGCTCGGCGCGGTCCGCGAGGGCGGCCGCCTGCACCTGGGCTATCGGGGACTGGACGGCGTGCAGCGCACGACGACCCTGGCCTTCGACCCGCTCCCGCTCGTGGTCGCCGCCAATCGGGCCCTCTACCGGGTCACGGTGCCGCCTGGGGGCAGCCTGACCATCGAGCTGGCCGTGACCGCGTCCGGCGAGGATGCTCCCCCGGCGGCGGCTCCGCCCCGGCTGGCCGACGCCGTGCGCAGCCTGCGCAGCACCGACGCCCGGCTGCCGGCGCGCGCGCCGCGGATCAGCAGCGACAACGAGGCCTTCAACGCCCTGGTGCAGCGCTCGTGGCTCGACCTCAACATGCTCCTGACCGACACGCCTCAGGGCCGTATCCCCTATGCCGGCGTGCCGTGGTACGTGGCTCCCTTCGGCCGCGACAGCCTGATCACCTCCCACCAGCTGCTGCCCTGGGACCCGGAGGTGGCGGCGGCGACGCTGCGCTTCCTGGCCCACTGGCAGGGCCGCGGCGACGATGCCTTCCTCGACGAGGAGCCGGGCAAGATCCTGCACGAGTACCGCCGCGGCGAGATGGCCAACCTCCGCGAGATCCCGTTCATCCCGTACTACGGCACCGTGGACGCCACGCCGCTCTTCGTCATCCTGCTCGCCGACTACGTCCGCTGGACGGGCGACCTCGCCCTGGCCCGCACGCTATGGCCGGCCGCGCAGGCGGCGGTGGCCTGGCTGCGGGAGCGCCTCCGGCGCGACGGCTGGGTGGCCTACGCGCGGCGCTCGCCCATCGGCCTCGGTAACCAGGGCTGGAAGGACTCCGAGGACGCCGTCATGCACGCCGACGGACGGCTGGCCCGCCCTCCGATCGCGCTGGCCGAGGTGCAGGGGTACGCCTACGCCGCCTACCGGGCGGCGGCCGAGCTCAGCGCGCTGCTCGGCGACGAGCCGGCGGCGGCCCGGCTGGCCGCCGACGCCGATGCGCTCCGGGCGGCCTTCAACCGCGAGTTCTGGATGGAGACCGAGGAGTTCTACGCGCTGGCGCTCGACGGCGACGGCCGTCCCTGCGAGGTCATCACCTCGAACCCGGGGCACTGTCTCTGGACGGGCATCGTGGACGAGCGGCGGGCGCCGAGCGTGGCCAAGCGCCTGCTCGGCGAGGATATGTTCTCGGGCTGGGGCATCCGGACCCTGTCGGCGCGCGAGCGTCGCTACAACCCCATGAGCTATCACAACGGCTCGGTGTGGCCGCACGACAACGCCATCGCGGCCGGCGGCTTTCGCCGCTACGGCCTGGTCGATCCGGCCCTGGCGGTGGCGAGCGCGCTCTTCGACGCCTCGCGCTGGTTCGAGGGGGCGCGCCTGCCCGAGCTGTTCTGCGGCTTCCCGCGGGTGCCCGACCACGGGCCGGTGGCGTATCCGGTCGCCTGTGCGCCGCAGGCGTGGGCGGCCGGGGCGCCGCTGCAGCTGCTGACGGCCCTGGCCGGGTTCGAGGCCGACGCCGTCCAGGGGCGTCTGACCCTGCACAGCCCGGTCCTGCCGTCCTGGGTGCGGTTCGTCGAGATCCACGACCTGCGGGTCGGCAACGCCCGGCTCGACCTCGCGATCAGCCGCGGCCGCGAGAACGCCTCGGTGGAGCTGCTGGCGCGCCGGGGGGATCTCGAGGTGATCGTCCGCCGGTGACGCCTCCCCGCCTCCTGCTGGTCGTCGCCCTGCTCGTGCTGAGCAGCGGCTGCGCCCGCCTGCACCCTCACCTGGTCCTGCCCGAGCTCGAGCTGGGCGAACCCTCCTTCTTTCCGACCCTGGAGGCGTACACGGCCACCCCGATCGTCCCCGGCAACCGGGTGGAGATCCTACTCAACGGCGAGGAGATCTTCCCGGCCATGCTGGAGGCCATCCGGAGCGCGCGCCGGACGATCACCTATGCCCAGTACTACTACGAGGACGGGCCGGTGGCCCGCGACGTGGCGGTGGCGCTGAGCGAGCGCTGCCTGGCCGGTGTGGGCGTCAACGTGCTGCTGGACGGCTTCGGGTCGCTCAACATCCCGGCCGAGTACGTGTCCATGATGCGCCAGGCCGGCTGTCATGTCGCCTTCTTCCGGCCGCTGGACGTCTTCGCCTTCCACCGGGCCAACTACCGCAATCACCGGCGCATCCTCGTCGTCGACGGCCGCGTGGGGTTCACCGGCGGCTCGGGGGTCAGCCGCAAGTGGATGGGCAACGGCCGCATCGAGAACCACTGGCGGGACACCGACGTGAAGGTGAGCGGCCCGGTGGTGGAGTACCTGCAGGGCGCCTTCGCCGAGAACTGGCTCGAGGCCACCGGGATCGTGCTGGGCGGCGAGGCCTATTTCCCGCGGCCGCGGGCCCCGGAAGGCACCGTGCACGCCCAGGTCGTGCGCAGCTCGCCGGCCGGCGGCAGCTTCGCCATGTACACGACCTTCCTGCTGGCCGTGTCTTCGGCCCGGCGCTCGATCTACGTGACCAACCCGTACTTCGTGCCCGACCGGCGGCTGGCGCAGGCCTTCATCGACGCCGTCCGGCGCGGGGTGCGGGTGGTGGTCCTGGTGCCCGGCGCCATCGATCACAACCTGGTGCGCCAGGCCAGCCGGGGCAACTTCGGCCGGCTGCTGCGGGCCGGCGTGGAGATCTACGAGTACCGGGCCGCGCTGCTGCACGCCAAGACGATGGTCATCGACGGGGTCTGGGCGACCGTCGGCAGCTCCAACCTGGACAGCCGCTCGTTCACCCTCAACGACGAGCTGAACCTGGTCGTGTACGACCGGGACGTCGCCCGCCGCCTGGAGCAGGTCTTCCGTGACGACCTCACCTACTCCGAGCGGGTGACCTACGAGCGGTGGCGACGGCGGGGCCTCCTCGACCGGATCCTCGAGTGGCTGGCCACGCCGATCCAGGACCTGCTCTGACGCGGGACGGGGCAAGGCCCCCTCCGGCCCTCCGGAGGCGGGCCTCCCCGGAGTCGTCAGATGCGCCGGCCCGCCGGCAGGATCAGGCGATAGAGAGCCAGGATGATGATCGCCCCCACCACCGCCATGATGAACCCGGCCGCGTCCCCCTCCCGGTAGAGGCCGAGCACCCGGCCGAGCCAGCCGCCCAGCAAGGCGCCGACGATGCCGAGGACGATCGTCAGGATGATCCCCCCGGGGTCCCGCCCCGGCATGATCAGCTTGGCTACGATCCCCACGACCAGCCCGAACACGATCCACAGCAGGATGTCCATCGCGCGCTCCTTTCACGGCAACGATTCACCGCACCGCAGGAGGCGCTCTGCACACCGGGTGCCAGGGATGGGAACTGTAAGAATTACTCTTCCCGGCGATCCTCCCAGGCGGCGAGCAGGCGGCTGGCCCCGAACGCGGCCAGACCGATGAGCGGCACGCTCAGCGCACCGGGCACCAGGGCCTCGGCCGGCGGTGACGTGAGCGCGGCCCGGAACATCTCCACGCCCACGATGTTCGAGATCACAAAGAACACCGCCCACAGCAGCAACCGCATCCGCGCCCTCCTCGTCTCCGGAAACGTTCCGCGTGCGAAACCACCGCATGGTACTGCCCGGCCGCGGTCTCGCGGAAACTTTCTCGCGCGGCGTTGCGGTTGGCACGCGGTTCGCTATCGGAGGAAGGGCATGAGTCTGTGCGCTTCGTGCGGCCTGCAACTCACGGGCGACGCGGCGCTGTGCCCGCACCACCACTGCGTCTACGGTGACGACTGGGCGGTCGCCAACCGGATCATGTGCGACTTCTTCCACCGCGGGAAGGTACCGCCCCGGCTGCGCCAGCCCGAACGGGACGACGAGTTCTGGGCCCATACCGGCGAGGCGGCCTGAGCCGGCTCAGCCGGCGGCGGCGACCCGGGGACGGCTCGCCGGCGCGTAGAAGGACGACTCGAGGGCGCCGGCACTGCACTGCCGGGTGAACTCGATGAGGTGGTGGCTGACCACGGTGGCGTGGATCAGCTCCTCCAGCCGGCCCCGGCGCAGCAGGGGCCAGGCGAACCGCCAGAACGTGCGGCGGTAGCGGCCCCGCACACCGATCCGCCAGAGGATCCGACCCAGGATGGCCAGCCCCATGAGCACGTTCCGCCACGAGGCGCGGTGCGGGTTGCGGGGGAAGGCGATGCGGTTGGGGAAGGTGTGGGCGATCGCGTGGGCGAACCGGGCGAAGATCGCCTCCGGCTCGTACACCGCCCGGATGCAGCGCAGCCAGCCGCCGACCACCACCTCGTAGGGGAGCCGGAAGACGACGTTGGACTCCCGGCCCTCTCCGTCGGCGAGCCTTCCCTCCCGCTCGAGCCGGCGCCAGAGGGGCGTCTTGGGCAGCGCGTAGAGGACGTTGATGGTCAGGACCGGGATCTGGGAGGCCCGCACGAACTCCACGATGCGGTCGGGGGTCTCCGGCGTGTCGGTGTCCAGGCCCAGGATGATGCCGGAGACCACCTCCAGGCCGTAGGCGTTCAGCCGGCGCACGGCCTCCAGCACCGGCAGCCGCAGGTTCTGCTCCTTGGCGATGGCGCGCAGCGCCTCCGGCTCGGGCGTCTCGATCCCGCAGAACACGGTGACGAATCCCGCCTCCCGCATGAGCGCCAGGGCCCGCTCGTTGCGGGCCAGGTTCAGCGTCGCCTCGCAGGCGAAGCGCAGCGGGTATCGGTGCCGCTGCTGCCAGGCGACCAGGTGGCCCAGCAGGTCGAGGGCGGCGCGCTGGTTGCCGATGAAGTTGTCGTCCACGAAGTAGACGCTGGTCGCGCCGCCGGCGACGATGCGGTCCAGCTCGGCCAGCACCTGCTCCGGCGTCTTCAGGCGCGGGTTGCGCCCGTAGAGGGCGGGGATGTCGCAGAACTCGCACGTGTAAGGGCAGCCGCTGGAGAACTGGATGCTGGCGATGAAGTACCGGCGCAGGTGGACCAGGTGGTAGGCCGGAATCGGGAAGTCGGTCAAGGGGAGCCGGCGGGCGGTCTCGAAGCGCAGCGGCGTGGACGGACGGCCGGGGTGGAGGTCGAGGTACTCGATCACCCGGTCGGTGGCGTCGCCGAGCTCGCCCACGTGGATGAGGTCGGCGTCCGGATAGTCTTCCGGGCACGCCGACACCGACGGCCCACCCAGCACCACGGGGCGCCCGGCGGCGTGGGCCCGCCGGATGACGTCCTGGATGAAGGGCCGCTGCACGTGCATGCCGGAGACGAACACGGCGTCGGCCCAGGCGAAGTCCCGGGCCCGGGCCGGCCGGGCGTTCTCGTCGATCACCCGCACCTCCCACGACTCCGGCAGGTACGCCGCCACGACCAGCAGCCCCTGCGGCGGCATGAACGCGCGCACCCGGCGGCCGAACAGCGGGTAGGCGTGCTGGAAGGTGCCGAACGAGGGCGCGTAGCGGGGTGACACGCAGAGAATCCGCCGGCGGTGCGCGGGTGCGTAAGCGGTGCGCATGGCGGTCGCGCCGCCAGCATACTCCATTTCGCCGGCCGGGCCGGGACGCACCGGGCCGGGACGCACCGGTGGGCAACCCCGTCGACCATCGGCTAGAATCCGCGGCCGGAGGAGGATCCATGGACCTGAAGACCGTGCGAGCGGTGGTCACCGGCGGCGCCTCGGGCCTGGGGCGCGCCACCGTCGAGCGCCTGGTCGCCGCCGGCGGCCGGGCGGCGATCCTGGACCTGCCGGCGTCCCGGGGCGAGGCCGTCGCGGCCGGACTCGGCGACCGGGCCCTGTTCACGCCCGCCGACGTGACCAGCGGCCCCGAGGTGCAGGCGGCGCTGGACCGGGCCCGTGAGGCCTTCGGCGGCCTGAACGTGCTGGTGAACTGCGCCGGCATCGGGACGGCGATGCGGACGGTAGGCAAGCAGGGGCCGGCCCGGCTGGAGGACTTCACGCGGGTGGTGACCGTGAACCTGATCGGGACGTTCAACGCCATCCGGCTGGCGGCGGCGCTGATGACCGGCAACGCGCCGACGGCGGACGGCGAGCGCGGCGTGATCGTCAACACCGCCTCGGTGGCCGCCTTCGACGGCCAGATCGGTCAGGCCGCCTACTCCGCCTCCAAGGGCGGGATCGTGGGCATGACGCTGCCCGTGGCCCGCGACCTGGCCGAGTGGGGCATCCGGGTGGTGACGATCGCCCCCGGGATCTTCGACACCCCGCTGCTCTACACGCTGCCGGAGCCGGTCCGGGCCTCGCTCGCCAAGCAGGTGCCGTTCCCGCCCCGGCTCGGGCGCCCCGACGAGTACGCCGCGCTCGTGGCCCACATCGTCGAGAACGTGATGCTCAACGCCGAGACCATCCGGCTCGACGGCGGGATCCGCATGGCGCCGCGCTGAGCGGCCGCGCTCGCTCGACGTCCCCCCGCACGCGCCCTGTCCGGCCGGCGCGCCGCTCGCGGACGGTCTGGGAGGCCCGCTCCCCGCTCGCCGGGCGCGTGCGGGTCGTCGACGTCCGCGGCGAGCGCCGGCTGCTGGTCGCCGGCGACACGCTGTCGGTGCTGCC
>DATLZL010000550.1:0-3445 GCA_035574035.1 Binatia bacterium
TCCACCGGCGTGGCCACACCGCCATAGAGGCCGCCGATGACGATCAGGAACAGGACGGCGGCCTCCCACACCTCGCGCAGCGCGCGCCGTCGCTCCCGGGCCGGGGCCCGGGGCGCCCGGGCCCCGAGCTCGGGGCGCCAGGCCGTCACCGCCGCGATCGCGGCCACGAACAGCGCCGTCTCCACCAGACCGGGCACGACTCCCGAGAGCAGCAGCTTGCCGATCGACTGCTCGGTCATGATCCCGTAGATCACGAAGATCACCGACG
This sequence comes from Binatia bacterium, assembly GCA_035574035.1. Taxonomy (GTDB): domain Bacteria; phylum Methylomirabilota; class Methylomirabilia; order Rokubacteriales; family CSP1-6; genus DATLZL01. The sequence goes on from DATLZL010000550.1 coordinate 269, forward strand.
GCGGGATCATGATCCCCAGCGTGCCGCCGGCGGCGATCGCCCCGGTCGACAGCGTGTCGGCGTAGCGATACCGGCGCATCTCGGGCAGCGCCACCGTGCACATGGTGGCGCCGGTCGCCACCGAGGAGCCGCAGATGGCGCCGAAGCCGGCGCAGCCAACGACGGTGGCCATGGCCAGCCCGCCCCGCCAGTGGCCGAGCCAGGCGTGGGCGGCGCGGAACAGGCTGCGCGCGAACCCCGCCTCGGCGGCCAGGTAGCCCATCAGCACGAACAGCGGAATGACGACCAGCGTGTAGGAGGTAGCCCGCTCGAAGGGCCCCTGGCGGAGCGTGGCCAGGGCGACCGACCAGCCGCTGAGCCAGGCGGTGCCGGCCAGGCCCACCACCGCCATGGCCACCGCGATCGGCAGCCGGAGGATGATGAGCACCAGCAGCGCGGCGAAGCCGGCGGCGGCGACGGCGAACTCGCTCACGGGTCGGGGGTGCCGGGCTCGGTGCCGGGCAGCGGCGGCAGGTTCGGCCACACCACCCGGGCCAGGGCGCCGACCGTCTGCCCCAGAAACCCCAGGGACGCCAGACCGCCGGCGGCGGTGACGGGCAGGATGAACGGCAACACGGGAATGCGGGCCGTGATCGTGGTCCGCCGGGTCAGGGCGTACTCGCGGGCCAGGTCGGCCATCTGCGCGGTCAGCAGCGCCAGGAGGACGGCCGAAGTCAGCGCCGCGCCGGCGATGACCAGGTGCCGGCCGCGGGGACCGAGCCGGCCGACCAGCAGGTCCACGCTGACGTGGCCGTCGGTGAGCGAGGTGTAGGGCAGGCCGAAGAAGATCACGGCGCCCAGCAGCAGCTCGGTGGCCTCGAAGGCGCCGGGAACGGGGCGGCCGGCCAGCGAGCGGAGCAGGGCGTCGGCGACGGTCGCCAGCGCGATCGCCAGGAGCAGCCAGCCCGCCAGAAGCGCGAGCCGCCGCGTCCAGGCCACGGCGGCCCGCTCCCAGGCGGGGATCAATCCGCCTCGCCGTACTTGGCCGACAGCGCCCGCGCCTCCCGCAGCAACACCTTGCCGGGCAGTCCCCTGGCCTCCAGCTCGGCCGCCCACCGGTCGTCGAGGGGCCGCGCCGCCTCCCGCCACCGCCGCCGCTCCTCGGCCGGCAGCACGTAGATCTCGTTGCGCTCGGCCACGACCTTGCGGAAGCGCACCTCGGCCTCGTCCCAGGACTGCGCGACCTTGCGCCAGTAGTGGGTGATGGACGTCGTCTCGTCGAAGACCTGGCGAACGTCGGGCGGCAGCGACTGGTACCGCGCCCGGTTCATGAACAGGGCGAAGGCCGTCGTGTACATGCCGACCTCGGTGTGGTAGCGCGAGACCTCGTGGAGCCGGAACGGCGGCAACGCCTCGAACGGCATGCCGAAGCCGTCGATGACCTTCTGGGCCATGGACTCGTAAATCTGGGTGGCCGGCATGCCGACCTTGGTGGCCCCGAGCAGTTCGAGGAGGTCTCCCACCACCGCCGTCGGCGCCCGCAGCTTCATCCCGCGGAAGTCCTCGAGCCGCCGGATCGGCCGCGAGTGAGTGTGGACGTGCCCGGCGGGGTGCACGTGCAGGTAGAGGACGTGGACGTCGTCGTACTCTCGCTTGAGGTACCTGTCCCAGAGGTCGGCCAGGATCTGGGTACCGACCACGGTGGTGCGGTGCATGAACGGCAACTCGACGACCGAGGTCATGGGGAACCGTCCCGGGGTCCAGCCCGTCACCCCCCAGGCCAGGTCGGCGATGCCGCTCTTGGCGCAGTCGTACTGCTGGGGCGGCTTGCAGAGCGAGGCGCCGGGAAAGACCGTGATCTCCACCCGTCCGCCGGTCCGGCGCTTGACCTCCTCGGCCCACGGCAGCAGGACGTTGAGGTGGTGGTTGTGACTGGCCGGCAGGAAGTGCGAGAGCTTGAGCCGGATCTCCTGGGCCTCGGCGACCGGGGCCCCGGCGGCCAGCAGGCTGAGCCCGGCGACGGCGAGTCGGACGAGCCTCATGTTTCGGCCTCCTCGTCCCAGAGCCCGAGCGCGCGACGCGCGGGCTCGTCGTCGAACTGGAAGAGCACGGCCGGTTCGGCGGGCGAGCCGTTGCCATGCTCTACCCGGTGTCCGGGCGGGACCGCGAAGGTGTCGCCGGCCGCCCAGTCCAGGCGCGCCGCGCCCACCTGACTCCAGCCCCGGCCCTCGATCACGTGGCAGACGGCGCTGGCCGCCCGGCGCTCGGGACGGCTGCGCTCGCCGGGGCGGAGCCACCGGACCTCGCAGCCCATCGTCGCGAGCGGCGGCCGGCCGGTGGTCGGGTCAACGTAGCGGAGGACCACTGGCTGTCCGGGCGGGGCTCCGGCCGCCAGCCGCTCCAGCGCCGGCCGCACCACCCGCCAGGGCCAGCGCACCTGGGGGGTTCCGGTCGCCGGGTACCGCGACCGCCGGGGCACGAGGCCGGCGGCGGTGAACTCGTCCGTCGACGGGTCGGTCTCGGCGACCTCCGGCGGGGGCGGCGAGGGTTTCGAGCACCACGCGGCCTCGAACGCGCTCACCAGGGGGATGTCCAGCCCGTCCAGCCACACGACCGGCTCCGGGCCCCGATGACCGTGGTCGTGCCAGCGCCCGGCCGGGGTCAGGATGAGGTCGCCCGGCTCCATGACGCAGCGGACGCCCTCCACGGTGGTGAACGCGCCCCGGCCTTCGAGCACCAGTCGGATCGCCGCCGGCGTGTGGCGGTGGCTGGGTGCCACCTCCCCCGGCATGATCACCTGCAGCCCGGCGTAGAGGGTGGAGGTGGCGGCATAGGCGCCGCCGAGACCCGGATTGGCCAGCACGAGCACCCGACGCTCGGCCTGCTCGAGGCTGACCAGGCGCGCTGCCTCCAGCAGGAGCGGTCGGACCTCCCTCCAGCGCCAGAGCCACGGCACGGCCCGGGTGGTGCGCTCGAACGGCAGCAAGTCGTGCAGGGCCGTCCACAACGGGGCCAGGGCGTGCGCCTGCAGGGCCCGGCAGTACTCGGCGGGCAGCGCTGCGGCGCCGGCGGCGACGGCCCGGTCCATCGCGGCCGTGATGATACAGTATCGACCGCCCATGCGGCAGGGAGCCGACGCGTGACCTTCGAGGTCGAGGTCTACCGCAACGAGGCGGGCGAGTGGGTGGCCCGGGCGGT
>DATLZL010000551.1:0-5611 GCA_035574035.1 Binatia bacterium
CGTGCCGCGGCGGCCGCCGGACCGGGCGGACCGAGCAGCACGGACCTGGCGTTCATCGCGGCCGCGCAGGCCAGGGCCGGCGACCGCCGCGCGGCCGAGACGGCGTTCGCCGAGGCCGTGCGGCTGGCGACCGGTCCCGACGGCGGTCCGGCTCCGCCGCTGGCGTTCCTCCGCGACCTTCAGAGCCTGGAGCAGATCGCCCGCGCGCAGATCCTCGTCGGCGACGGGGCAGGCGCGGCGCGCACCCTCCAGGCCGCCCTGCCGCTGGCGCGCAAGCACCCCGATGACACGCTGCGCGCCAGCCACCTGACGTCCGTCGCCCGCGCGCTGGCCGAGTCCGGAGACAAGACCTCGGCGCTGACGGTCCTACGGGAAGCGCGCAGCATCGCGGAGAAGCGTCCGGGCCGGCAAGACGCCCTGTGGCTCGAGCTCGCGGAAGCCCACGTCGCCACGGGGAACGTCAAGGAGGCGTTGTCCATCGCGGAGGGCCTCGTGACCCCCACCGGACATCCCGAGCTCCTCGCCCGGGTCGGGGCGATCCAGGCGCGCGCAGGCCGGAAGGCGGCCGCCGAGGTCAGCTTCCGCGACGCCCTCCAGGCCGCTTCACGCCCGCCGGTCGGCGGCGATCGCATGGTCCTCCGCCGCCTCGCGCGCCTGCAGGCCGAGGTCGGCGACGCGAAGGCGACGGCGGCGTGGGCGTCGGCCCTGCCGGATCCCGCGGTCCGCGCCGAGGTCTGGCTGGCGGCGGCGGAGGGACTGTTGGCCCGGCAGGGCACGAGGCTCTGCGAGTTCCCGAGCTCCACGCTCGGATGCTGAGGAAGCGGTGGATTGGCGTGCTCGATGCCGCGAGACCGATGAACCGCCGAGGAGACGAGCCATGAAAGCCGCCCGGGCCGCCATCACCGGCGTCCTGATCGCCTGGGCCTTCGTCGTCGAGCCTGGCCCCCCGGCCGACGCTGGCGGACAGGTCCGGATGCCGCCCAACCCGGAGGACCTCCGGCTGCAGAAGGCCCTCCAGCACAGTCCCGACCTGCTGGTCAGAAACCTGGGTCTCTCGGCCACCGGATTCGTGGCGTTCACGGTCGTCAACCAGGGCCATGTCGCGGCGGCGACTCCGTTCGTCGCCGACGTCTTCGTGAACGAGCTCCGCCGCGACACCATCAAGTTCGACCCGCTGCGACCGGCGGGCTCGCAGGCGGTGCAGTCGGCGCTCGCGCGGGCCCCGGACTGCAAGCCCGTCCAGATCACGGTTGTCGTCGATGCCCAGAACGTCGTCAGCGAGGCGTCCGAAACGAACAACGTCGCGAGCCGTCAGGTCGTCCCGCCGTGTCCCGACCTGGTGGCCACGATCAGCATGGACCGCATGAACAACAACCTGCAGTACAAGGCCAAGGTCACGGTGTCGAACCGCGGGACGCTGGCCAGCGGGCCGTTCATCGTTCACCTGGACTGGGCCCAGGTTGGCGGCTTTGGTCTCCCGGGACAGGCGCGGTTCGATGTCGGCCCGCTCGCTCCGGGCCAGTCTTACTCCTTCCACGAGTTGGACAAGCACCTCGCGTCGACACGCATGGAGTATCGGGTGATCGTCGATTTCTACAACAACGTCCCGGAGTCGGACGAGAGCAACAACACGACGCGGGCGCGGCTTGGTGGACTGTGACGCCATGGCTCGGTCGTCCGGGTTGCAGAGGAGGTCGCTGGTGAAGACGTGGATCATGACCGTGACTGCGATCGCGGGCCTCGCTGTCGGCGCCGCCGGCGTCCATGCGGGCCCCGTCCATCTCGCCGCGGGCGATACGTCGAAGCCCGGCGGGCAGGGCTCGAAGAGCACGATCCCGACCGTGACCAGGCCGGCGGGCACGCCGACCGTGTCCGAGCCGAGCACCGGCGGCGCGATCCGCGGTCGGCCCGGGCCGGGGCCGGCCGGCTCGACGCCGGCGCCGTGCATCACCGACCCGAGCCAGATCTCGGCCCGGAGCGCGAGCCGGGGCGGCCACGTGACGGCGAGCCTGCGGACGCCGCCGCCGCCACCCAAGCCGAAGCAGACGAACGCGCCGGTGCCGCCCGCCGGCGCTGTCGCCGTGCAGGCCCGTCAGCCGCTGGCCGGCGACCTCTCGCCCCAGCTCTGCGAGTCGCTCAAGACCGGCGTCGTCACGAACGACGAGGTGAGCGCGGTCCTCCAGACCATGGAGAAGGAGCACGCCGGCAAGACCCAGGCGATCCGCAAGCAGGTCCAGGTCGGCCCCGTGAGCTACACGTACGAGTACGCGCTGCAGGTCGGCGGCCTGCGCTTCTACCAGAAGCCGGGGACCGGGTACTGCTCGGACTTCGACTGGCGGTTCCTGGTCCGCAACATCAGCCAGCAGAATTTCACGGTGTTTTCCACGACGGGGGAGGTGGGGCTCTGCTTCAGCCCCGGGTTCGGGCTCTTCTACATCCCCGGGCTGGCGACGGCGATGCCGTTCCCGGTGCCGGGCCTGTGCTTCGACGACGCGGCCCTCACCAAGCTCGACCTCCGGAACGTCAGCGACAAGTTCGAGGACGAGCTGGTGCACCTGGTCAACCTCGCGTTCGCGAAGCTGCGCCGCGCGGACGCCAAGGTCTGCATCATCGGCGCCGCCTACCCGCCGTGGTTCGCGCCGGTGATCATCCCGCCGTCCAACATGGTCGTCTACTGCACCTCGACGCGGCACTGCGAGTTCGACGTGGCGAAGCTCGCCCAGGCGGCGGGGAACAAGCGATGAGGCGCGTCGGTGCGATTGCCGCCCTGATCTGCTCGATGGCACTCGTCGCCTGGGCTTCGAGCTTCGGGTGGGCCGCCGGCGTGCAACCCCGCACGCCCGCCGTCAGGGTTCCGCCGGCCTGTTGTGTCGTCACGGCCATCGACACGACCACCGGCCTGGTGACGGCGCGCGACGCCCACGGCCGCACCTTTCAGTTCCGCGTGACCGACCGGGCCGTGCTCGGGAGCCTCCGGGTGGGGCAGCCGGTCTATGCGGACTTCGCGCTGGACCAGGTCGCGCTCACGCCGGGCAAGCCGTGCTGCACCATCGTCGCGGCCGGCGCTGCTCCGCGTCCGCCGGTCGCGGCTCCGGCCGCGCCTCCCGCCGGCGCCCCACCGGTTCAGGGGACAGGGCCTTTGGTCGGGGTGACGCCGCCCGTTGCCGCCGGGTCGGCGGCCCTCAGCAGGTTCCAGCCCAAGCTCCACGGATTCGAGTTCACCAACTACTTCACCGGCGCCATCGTCATCGACTTGCCCTTCTTCGGTCGTGTCGACCTGGGGAACACGACGTACGGCCTGTGCGGCGGCATGGTCTTCGCCGCGCTCGACACCTTCAACTTGGACGCGGCCGCCCCCGATCTTCCGGTCACGCCCCCCGAGTCGGGCACCCCGATGCGGTCGTATCTCTACGGCCGGCAGGTCGACAGTCTGAAGTACGACAACTGGTTCCTGGTCAACCGACTCGTGCTCTGGATCCGGAAGCCGCTGCATGACCAGACCGTGCCGGGGACGGGGAACGTCATCGAGCGCGGCCTCATCCCTCTTTCGGCCAAGGAGTTCAAGAACAGGATCCAGCCCGAGCTGAACGCCGGGCGCCCGGTGCCGATCGTCCTCGTCAAGGCCGACGGGAATGACTATCTCGGCGACCCGAAGGCCGCGTTCAGCAAGAACCACCAGGTGCTGGCGATCGGCTATCACCGGCACGGCGACGAGTGGGATATCGACATCTACGACCCCAACTTCCCCAACACCATCCAGACGCTCCACACCGGAGGCCGCTACCAGACGCCCAAGGGCGACACCACCCGGACCGGCTCCTTCCGCGGGTACTTCCGGACGCCGTACAAGCTCGAGCGGCCGCCGTGGGTGCCGGACACGCCGAGCGTGGCCGCGCACGTCCGCCAGTTCCCGGGGGTCTCGCTCGGCCGCCCCGACTCCGATGATTGAGGCCGGGCGCCAGGCATGGGAAGCGATGGCCTGGCGCGTGGCCGACCGCGGCCTCGTGCGCTACGACCCTCAGAATCCGGAGCGCAGCGTCTGGATCGGAGGGAGTAGGGGTTTGAGGCGTTTGACCGTACTGGCCGGGTTTCTGGCGGTCGTCGTCGGTCCCGGTGTGGCGACCGGTCGCGGGGTCGATCCCGACGCGCCGGTTCCTCCCGGGGCGAAGTTCGAGGTGTTGGATCTCAGGTCCGAGGTGATGGACTTGAGGTCGGCCGTCGAGGACCTGAAGTTCCGCGCCGAGGCGGTCGGTGGCACGACCCAGGCCCTGGCCGTGAAGGAGACGGCGACCGAGATCCGGATCGAGATGCCCGCCGACGTGCTGTTCGACTTCGACAAGGCCGAGATCCGACCGGACGCCGCCAAGGTCCTGGCCCAGGTCGCCGAAGTGCTGCGCCGGCACCCCAACCGGACGGTGGTCATCGAGGGCCACACCGACGCCAAGGGCAGCGAGCCGTACAACGAGCGCCTGTCCGAGCGGCGGGCGCAGGCCGTCAAGGCGTGGCTCCAGCAGCGCGAAGGGCTGCAAGGGCTGACGCTCACGACGCGCGGCTGGGGAGCCAGACGGCCGGTGGCGCCGAACACGAAGCCTGACGGCAGCGACGATCCCGAGGGCCGCCAGAGGAACCGGCGCGTCGAGATCATCATCGCCAAGCCGCAGCGTTGAGGAGGCACGGGATGACACGTAGATGGACCGCAGCACTCATGGCACTGGCCGTGGTGGCGGGCCTCGCCGGCGCGGCCGCGGCGCAGAAGGCGCCCGGCGTCATCGAGACCGCCGACGCCGAATGGTCCGGCGTCCAGACGGACCTGCTCGAGGTCAGGCGGATGTCGGACAACACCATCCGGGTGCGCTGGCGCTGGCGCAACACCGGAGACAAGGACGTGACGGTGCCCGAGTCCATGGCGCTCGGGATACTCCGCGAGGAGACATATCTCCTGGACCCGGTGAACAAGAAGAAGCACCACGTCGTGACCGATGCCAAGGGCAGCCCGATCGCGACCGACATTCCGCGGCAGACCTTCCGTCTCAAGGCGAAGGAGTCGTTCTCGGGGTGGGCGAAGTTCCCGGCACCGCCCCCGAACGTGGAGAAGATCACGGTGGTGATCGCCAAGACACCGCCCTTCGAGGACATTCCGGTCACGAAGTAGGCGGGTGAACGCCATGGAGAACGGCCGGCCCGGCCTGAGTGCCGATGACCGGGTGGGCGCGTGGCCGCCCGGCGTGCCGGCGGCTTGCGCCTCGCTCGGCAACCGGGCACTCGGCCAGCTGGTGGACGGCCTCATCGCGGTCGGCCTGTTCTTCCTGGTCGGGATGTGGCTGGCCGGGCGGTTCGGGGGCATGAGCCCGGAAGGCTTCGAGCTGATCGGCCTGCCGGCGCTGATCCTGCTGGGCGTGGTCGTCGTGGTGATGTTCGGCTACTTCACGGTCTGCGAGGCGCTCTTCGGCGTGACCCTGGGCAAGATCGTCGCCGAGGCGCGGGTGACGACCCTGCGCGGCGACCGGATCGGCGCGCGGGCGGCGATCGTACGCAACCTGTTCCGGCTGGTCGATGGCATCGGCGGATATCTGGTCGCGGCGTTCGCGGTCATCTTCACCGCCCGCCGTGT
>DATLZL010000552.1:0-2325 GCA_035574035.1 Binatia bacterium
GCCCTCGTCGTCGGCGACCGCTTCCGGTTCCACCGCCACGCCGGCGTGGCGATGGAGAACCGCGCGTGCCTCGGCCAGCCGGAGCCGGGCGGCGGCCTGACGCTCTGGTCCTCGACCCAGGTCCCCGGCATCGTCCGCGACGTGCTGGCCGACCTGCTCGGCCTGCCGGCCGCGCGCCTGCGCGTCGTGGCCCCGGACGTCGGCGGCGGCTTCGGCATCAAGACCGTGCTCTACCCCGAGGAGGTCGTCGTCGCCGCGCTGGCCCGGGCGCTCGGGCGCCCGGTGCGGTGGACGGGCGACCGGCGCGAGGACCTGCTCGCCAGCACCCAGGCCTGGGACGAGGTGATCGACGCCGAGCTGGCCGTGGACGACACCGGCCGCATCCTCGGCCTCCGGGCCCGCGCCGTCGCCGACGTCGGCGCCTACTCGATCTACCCGTGGACGGCGAGCATCGAGGTGATCCAGGTCGTCTCGTTCCTGCCCGGGCCGTACCGGGTGGACCACTACCGCGCCGAGGGCCTCGGCGTGGCGACCAACAAGACGCCGATGGGCCCGTACCGGGGCGTGGGCCGCCCGGTCTCGGTGTTCGTGACCGAGGCGCTGCTCGACCGCGCCGCCCGCCGGCTGGGACTCGACCCGGTCGAGATCCGCCGCCGCAACCTGCTGCGGCCCGAGGACCTGCCCTACCGCTCGCCGTCCGGCATCGTCTGGGACTCGGGCGCCTTCCTCGAGTGCCTGGAGCGCGTGACGGAGGCCGCCGGCTACGCCGCCCTGCGCGCCGAGCAGCAGCGGGCGCGCGCCGAGGGGCGCTGCCTCGGGATCGGCCTGGCCTGCTACGTCGAGCTCACCGGCGTGGGCTCGGCCATCCCCGTCTCGCCGGGCGCGGAGATCGCCACCGGCACCGAGGGCGCGACGATCCGCGTCGAGCCCGACGGCGGCGTCACCGCGCTCTTCGGCGTGGCCGGCCACGGCCAGGGCCACGAGACGACGCTGGCCCAGGTGGTGGCGAGCGAGCTCGGCGTGGCGGTGGAGGCCGTGCGCGTCGTGGAGGGCGACACCGCGGCCGCCCCGCACGGCACCGGCACCTACGCGAGCCGCACGGCCGTGCTGGCCGGCGGGGCCGCGATCCTGGCCGCCCGCGCGGTGCGCGAGAAGGTCCTGGCGATCGCAGCCCACGCGCTGGAGGCGAGCCCCGAGGACCTCCTCCTGGCCGACGGGCGCGTGAGTGTCCGGGGGATGCCCGACCGCAGTCTCGACCTGGCACGGATCGCGGCGCTGGCCTACGCCGGCACCCGGCGGCTGCCGAAGGGGCTGGAGCCCGGGCTCGAGGCCACGCGGTTCTACGACCCGTACTTCGGCACCGCGTCGACCGCCGCCCACCTGGCGGTGGTCGAGGTGGACCCGGAGACGTGGGGCGTGCGGGTGCTCCGCCACGTGGCGGTCGAGGACTGCGGGCGGATCATCAACCCGCTGATCGTGGAGGGTCAGACCGTCGGCGCGGTCGCCCAGGGTGTGGGCGCGGCGCTGCTGGAGGAGGTCGTCCACGGCGAGGACGGGCAGCTGCTGACAGCGAGCCTGATGGACTATCCGGTCCCGAGCGCGATGGAGGTGCCCCCGGTCCAGGTCCACCACGTCGAGCACCCCTCGCCGACCACGCTGGGCGGCTTCAAGGGCATGGGCGAGGGGGGCACCATCGGCGCCCCGGCCGCCGTCGCCAACGCCGTCGCCGACGCGCTGGCCCCGCTCGGCGTCGAGGTGCGCGAGCTGCCGATCACTCCCGACCGCCTCTTCCGCTGCACACGCGCGCGCCGGACGTCCGCCGCGGCGCGCGGCGGCGCTCAGGGCTTGCGGGCGTCGCCGTAGTGGTTGTCGCCCTCGTCCACGGGGACACTCTCGTGGGCCGCGAGGGCGGCGCAAGAGCCGCTCGTCCTCGCCGCCAGAGCGACGCACCAGCCCGGCCCTCCGGCCGCCGCGCCCGGACGGTTGTTGAGCCGCCGGCACCCAACGTGCATCACCCTCACCTCCCAGGTATGGCCGTTCCCGAAGTCCACCCTGCGCCGCCGTGCGCGCCGCCCGACCCGGCGGCGGGGCGGCGATTGCCGGTGGGCGCCGAGGTGGTTCCGGGCGGCGTGCACTTCCGGGTCTGGGCGCCGAGCGCCGCTCGGGTCGAGGTCCTGATCGTACCGCCGGCGGGGCAGGGGGCCCGCACGGTTGCCGAGGGCGGGGTTGCACTGGCGGCCGAGCCCGGAGGCTACTTCTCGGGAGTCGTCGCCGGCGCCGGCAACGGCACGCTCTACCGATACCGCCTGGACGGCCGGAGCCCGG
>DATLZL010000553.1:0-2521 GCA_035574035.1 Binatia bacterium
GCGGCCGCCGGTCCCGAAGGGAACCTGACGGGGCGCCTCGGCCGCAGCGAGCGCAGCAATCAAGCCGATCAGGGCCACCATCCAGGCCGACAGCCCGTCGATCCGCAGGAGCCCGTCCAACGCGCTCGCGGGCCCGATGCGAGCCACGCCGCCCGCCACGACGGCGGCCAGCGCGAGGGTCAGCACCGCTGTCGCGCCGTGGACGGCGGGGGCGAGCCGGGCCGGCCCGAGCGCCAGCAGCGCCGCACCGACCAGCGGGACCAGCAGCAGGCCGACGGCCGTCACCCGCGCAGCTCCCGCAGCCGGTCGACCTCGATGGAATCGTGCTCCCGCCGCACCTGCGCCGCCACCCCCTCCATGACCAGGACGATCACGAGGACGTCCAGGAACACCCCGGCCTCGACCAGCGCGGGCAGGCCGTACGTGGCCACCAGGGCCAGGCTGAAGAGTCCGTTCTCCAGCATGAGAAAGCCGAGGGCGTGGCCGAAGACGTCGCGGCCGGTCACGGTCACGAAGAGCCCGATGAGGGCCATGGCGAAGGCCAGCGGCACCGCGCCGGCCGTCGGCAGCGCCGAGCGCGTCGCGACCGGGAGCATCAGCAGGTAGGCCGCCACCACCAGGGCGCCGGCGGTGAGAAGCGCGGCGCCCGCCGAAGTCCCGGCCGCCACCGGTCGGACCGGCGTGCCGGCGGCGATGCGGGCGAGGGCGCGGGGGATGAACCAGCCCTTGAGGACGGCCACCATCGCCGCGACCAGCACGAGGGCGGTCTGGCCGGCGTACAGACCCAGGGTCAGGGCCAGGGCGGCCAGGAGCAGCGACTGGACCACGAAGAGCCGGAGCCGACCGGGCCAGCTGCGACGCCAGACGATCAGGAGGGTCACCACCAGCCCCAGGAAGGCGAGCAGCGTCGTTGCGGGCGTCACGGCAGCACGAACGCCGAGGTGACCGAGAGCACGCCCAGCGCGAACGAGCCGGCCAGGAGCTCGGGCACGCGGAACAACCGGAGCTTGGCCACCGAGGTCTCGACCAGGGCGAGGACGACGACCAGGACAACCAGCTTGCCGGCCAGGATCAGGAGGCCGAGGGCGAGCGGGCCCGCGGCGAGCCCGGCCGGCATCCCGAACGGGAAGAAGAGGTTGGCCAAGAGCGCGAGGAACACGAAGAGCTTCATGGCGCCCGCCCATTCCACCAGGGCCAGGTGGGGCCCGGAGTACTCGAGCACCATGGCCTCGTGGATCATCGTGAGCTCCAGGTGGGTGGCGGGATTGTCCACGGGGAGGCGTCCCGTCTCGGCCAGCGTGACGATGAAGAATGCGGCGAACGCCAGCAGGTGGCCGGGGGCGAGGACCAGGGACGGCTGGGCGGCCAGGCGCTCGACGATGCCCCCGAGGTCGCTGGTGCGCGCCCGCAGGGCCAGGGCGAAGACGGCCAGGATCACGGTCGGCTCGGCCAGGGCCGCCACCGCCACCGCCCGGCTGGACCCCATGCCGCCGAAGGCCGAGCCGGCGTCGAGCCCGGCGAGGGCCAGGAAGAAGGTGGCCAGCATGAAGAGCGACATCACCAGGATGATGTTGCCGGCCGGGGCGAGCGCCGGCCGGGTGAGCACGAGCGGCACCAGCATCGCCGCGACCAGTGCGGTGGCCGCCTGGATCCAGGGCGTGGCCCGGAAGATCCACGACGTGGTGGCCGAGATCACCGGCTCCTTGCCGAGCAGCTTCCTGAGGTCGGCGTAGGGCTGCAGCACGCTCGGTCCCCGGCGGCCGACGAGCCGCGCCTTCAGCGTGCGAATGGCGCCCACGACCAGCGGGGCGCCCGCCGCCGCCAGCCCCACCTGCAGCAGCCCGGCCAGGGCGGCGTCCATCAACCCAGCACCAGCAGCGCCAGCAGCGCGGCCAGGATGTAGAGCAGGTAGGCGTTGGCGCTGCCGGACTGGATGGCCCGGAGCCGGCGAGCGCCGCGGTGGAGCGCGCCGAGCGCCGGCCGGTAGAGCCAGTCCTCGAACAGGAAGCGGGTCGGGTTCTCGTAGGCGATGCGCCGCACGAACAGGCGCGATTCGGGGTGGACCTCGACGTCGAGCTGCCGGATCGGCCGGTAGAAGAAGTCGAACACCCGCTTGAACGGGTTGGCGAAGGCGGTGGCGGTGTACTCCATGCGGGCGGTCTGCACCAGCCGTCCGCACCCCCAGGTCTCGGAGAATCGCTGCCGCCGACCGACGCCGGCCGCCGTCAGCGCCGCCAGCGGGACCGCGACGGCGAGGGCCAGCGCCGCCGCGACGCCCGGAGTGGAGAGGCTGGCGAACCCGGACACGCGCAGCGTCAGCGCGCCGCCGAGCGGCGGCGGGGCCGAGGCGCCGGCCAGCGGGGTCGCCAAGCGCGCCAGGACGGGGAGGACCAGGGTGGGGCCGAGCCCGAGGACCGCGCACGCTGCGGCCAGCAATCCCATCGCCGCTCGCAGGAGCCCGCCGGCCTCCCGGGCGCCGGCGGCGGCCGCGCTGCTGGCGCTGCTGGTGCTGGGTTGATGG